>JAPKCG010000065.1 GCA_028823055.1 Sphingomonas bacterium | reverse complement strand
ATAACTGCGCGCAACGTCCGACAATGGTTGTTCACCAACTGGGCCCCGGCCTTCGCCGGGGAAGTGAGAGGCTTTAAAATGCAGCGATTCCCGTGATCGCACGGCCCAGGATCAACGCGTGGACGTCGTGCGCGCCTTCGTAGGTGTTGACGGTTTCGAGGTTCATCATGTGGCGCATGACCTGATATTCGCCGCTGATCCCGTTGCCGCCATGCATGTCGCGGCTCATCCGGGCGATGTCGAGCGCCTTGCCGACATTGTTGCGTTTGACGATCGAAACCATTTCGGGCGCGAATCTGCCCTCGTCCATCAAGCGACCGACGCGCAACGACGCCTGCAGCCCGAGTGCGATTTCGGTTTCCATGTCGGCGAGCTTTTTCTGATAGAGCTGACGCCCGGCCAACGGGGTGCCGAACTGGTTGCGATCGAGGCCATATTGGCGTGCGGCATGGAAGCAGAATTCCGCCGCGCCGAGCGCGCCCCAGCTGATCCCGTAACGCGCGCGATTCAGACAGCCGAACGGACCCTTGAGGCCCTGAACGTCGGGGAGCAGCGCGTCCTCGCCGACCTCGACATCATCCATCATGATCATGCCGGTGATGCTGGCACGCAAGCTGAGCTTGCCCTCGATCTTCGGCGTCGCGAGCCCTTTCATCCCCTTTTCGAGGACGAAGCCGCGAATGCCGTCGCCATGCGCATCGCTTTTCGCCCAGACGACGAAGACATCGGCGATCGGCGAATTGGAGATCCACGTCTTCGCGCCCGAAATGACGTAACCGCCATCGACCTTTTTCGCGCGCGTCGTCATCCCGCCGGGGTCCGACCCTGCATCGGGTTCGGTCAGGCCGAAACAGCCGATCCATTCGCCGCTGGCCAGTTTGGGCAAATATTTGCGCTTCTGCGCTTCCGACCCATAGGCGTTGATCGGATACATGACGAGGCTCGACTGAACGCTCATCATCGACCGGTAGCCGCTATCGATCCGTTCGACTTCGCGCGCGACGAGGCCATAGCTGACATAGCTCGCGCCGACCCCGCCATATTCCTCGGGGATCGTCGGGCCGAGCAGTCCGAGCGCGCCCATTTCGCGAAAGATGTCGGGGTCGGTATGCTCGTGCTGGAACGCCTCGACGATCCGCGGCGCGAGTTTGTCCTGCGCATAGGCAGCCGCGGTATCGCGGACCATGCGCTCATCCTCGGTCAGCTGATCGTCGAGAAGAAAGGGGTCCGCCCAGTCGAACCTGCCCATACCGGCCATATGAAACTCTCCTGTGTAGAGAGCCCGGCTAGGCGTCTAACGCGCGGTTCGCAAGGTCATAGGCCAAACCGGAGCGTCAAACGGATGTCGCGACCGGCAAGCGGTGCGAAGTCCTTGAGGAAGCTGGCATGACGCCGCGCGACGACGTCGAAGATGTTGTTCGCGCTGAGCAGTAGGCTGGTCTTGCTGTCCTTGCCGAAGGGCGACAGGCCGACGGTGGCGTTGACCATCGTATAGCCGTCGGTGCGGGTTTCGAACGGCGCGATCCGGTTCTGCGCGAAGACATGTTCGACCTCGATCCGGCCATTGGTTTTGTCCCCCTGCGCCTCGATCCCGCCGAGTACGCGCGCGGGCGGGATGCGGGGTATCGGGTTCTGGTCGATGATGTTCGCGTTGACATAATCGCCGAGCAGATCCGCGTTCACCGTATAGCCGCCAAGTTGCGCAAGGCGTACCGATCCGTCCGCCTCGAACCCGAAATAGCGCGCATCGACTTGTTGATACTGGAAACACGGCAGGTCGACGGTGCGGCCCGACGGCGCGGCAGCGGCCCCACAGACCGATTGGGCGACCTGATTTTCGGAAATGTAGTTGGTGAAGCGATTGTAATAAGCCGAGGCGTCGAAGCTGTAGCCATCGCCATGCGCGTGGAGCGTCGCTTCGATCCCGTTGCTCTTTTCGAGTTTGAAATCGGGGTTGCCGAGTTCATAGGCCTGCGTTCCCGCATGGGCTCCGTTGGCGAACAACTCCTCGCCTGATGGCGCGCGTTCGGTGTGCGACAGGTTCAGGCCGATGCGGACCGCATCGCTGACGGCATAGCTCGCACCGACCGAGCCCGACACCGCATCGAAATGCCGTTCGCCGCGAAAGAAGCGCGCGTCGGTCGCGCCGGTCCGCGCCGCAAGATCCGACATTTCGTAGCGCGCGCCCGCCTCGAACCGCAGCAGTCCGGTCTGATATTGTTGCAGCGTGAAGAACCCGGTCTGGCTGGTTTCGTTCTTGGGCAGGAAGGCTTCGTCACCGACGACGTTGAAGATGCGGTTGAAAAACTGGACGCCCGATGCGCCCTGCCAGCCACCCCGATTGGCCTGAATGATCTCCAGCCGTCCTTCGAGGCCCTTGTTATAGAAGGCGGTGCCGACCGCGCCGTCTTCCGCAAGTTCGAAATGGCGATAGCTTGCCTGGCCCGCGCGGAATTTGATCTTGTCGATCAGGCTGCCATTGGCGTTGACCTCGCCGCGGATGTCGACGCGGTTCTGGACGACGTCGAGCCGCGGCCCCTCCTGCTCCTGACCGACTTCGGTCGCAAAGCGGATGGGGACGCCGTACAGGCTGTCATAATGGCTGTAGCTGATGCCGAGATTGCCCGTGTCGGTGATGATCGATGCGCCCGCGCCCGCGGTCCATGTTTCGGCGGCGGAATTGGGCAGGCGATCGCGCAAGCTGGCGGTCGCGGCGAAGTCGATCGGTTCGGTGGTGCCCGGCTGGGGCAGGCCGACCTGGCTTAGCGCAGCGGCGCGCGCGGGACCGGACAGGAGATAGCCCTTGCCGGTGCGCAGATCGTCGCTCTTCAGATAAGAACCGTCGGCGTGGAGGACGAGATGCTCGCCGACCGCGACATCGCCGGCCGCCCCGCCCGATCGCTCGTTCGCCGCCGAACCGTAATTGGCGATGGCGTTGAGGCGATAACCGTTGTCAGGGACGGTCCGGGGAATGCGGGTGTCGATGACGTTGACGACGCCGCCCACCGCCGACGATCCGAACAGCAGGGCGGAGGGGCCACGCAATACCTCGATCCGCTCGGCCAGCAGCGGGTCGATGATGACCGCGTGATCGACGCTGGTGTTGCTGACGTCGATAGATCCGATACCGTCGGTCAGGATGCGGACGCGATCACCCTGAAATCCACGCAGGATCGGGCGCGATGCGCTGGGGCCGAACGAGGTGGCCGACACACCCGGCTGGCGCGCGAGGGTTTCGCCGATCGTCGGGCGCAGCTGGCGTGTCAGTTCCTGACCCGACAGAATCGACGTGCCCTGCAACACGTCGCGTTCGCTGGTTTCCAGCGCGCCGGTAACGACGATGTCCTTGCCCGTGAAAACCGTTGGGTTCGCAGCTGGCGGCTTCGCCGATGGTGTCGGGGCGGGCGCGGTCGTCTGAGCTGTCGCTGCCGAGGCGAGGGAAAGCGACGCGGTGGCAAGCAGAACGGTTTTGAACATATGGATCCCGGTATTGTGCGAGTGCGAACGGCCTCCCTCTAATGGTGATGATACGTTATATCAAAATGAATTTTACGTCATGTAGAATAAGCTTTTGATCGACGGCCTCAAAGCGCGGTGCGCACGTCGAGCAATTCGGGGAAGAAACGCTGTTCGATGACCTTGGCGAGGTAGGAGACGCCCGCACTCCCGCCCGTACCGCGCTTGAAGCCGATGACGCGCTCGACGGTCTTCAAATGGCTGAACCGCCAGAGCTGGAGGTGATATTCGAGATCGACGAGCTTTTCGGCGAGTTCATAGAGATCCCAGTACCGATCGGGGTCGGCATAAACCCCGGCCCAGGCGGCCTCGACCGCGGGATGGGGGCCAGCCCCCGTCTGCGCGGCGATGTCGAAGCCGCGACGACGCAGCAGCGCGATCGCCTCTTCATAAAGACTGGGGCGGGCCAGTTCCGCCTCCAACCGCGCGCGCACCTCCGCCTCCGCGAAGATCGAGACGAGATCGGGGTTGCGGCTGCCGAGCAGAAATTCCAGTTCGCGATATTGATCCGACTGAAACCCCGACGACGTGCCGAGCGACGCGCGCATCGTCGCATAATCGGCGGGCGTCATCGTCGCGAGCACTTCCCATGACTGGATCAGCTGCGCCTGGATACGGCTGACACGCGACATCATTTTCAGCGCGGGTTGCAGATCATCCCTTGCGATCAGACGGCGTGCCTCGTGCAGTTCGTGCAGGCACAGCTTCATCCACAATTCCGACGCCTGATGGATCGTCACGAACAACAGTTCGTCGTGAACCCCCGATCGCGGCGTCTGGACGGAGAGCAGTTCGGGCAGGCGCAGATAGCTGCGATAGGTGAGGTCGGTCATGCCCCGACATATAGCCTAGTGCGATTCGAGCGTCACGACCTCCAGCACGACGCGTTCGTCATCGGTCGACAGGATCGCAGGCGGCAGCGCGACATGGCCGCGCATCGCGAGATCCGCCTCGACGAGGCTCGCCAGCCAGCGATGCCGGTCGGGCGAGGCGGGAATGCCGAACGTGATCAGATGGCGCGCCCCGACATAGGTCGCGCTGGCCCAGGGACGTTCGCTCGCCGACAGCAATAACGGGTCGAGTCCCGCACCCGCCGCCGATAGGCGCAGCGCGCGAACGAGCCGTCGACCCGCGCCGGTAACGGTATCGAGCCTCATATCCGCTGCTCCAGCCCACCATGCTCACGCATGAATGTTTCGATCCGCTGGCGCAGCGAATCGCCGATCCGTCGTCCACGGCGCATGTCACCGACGAGGCGCGGATCCTTTGCTGCACGACGCCCGAACAATGTTTCGGGCATGGCGGTATCGCGGAGGAAGCGGTCGATGTCCGCCGCTAAGCTCGATGTCATTGGCATTCTCCCGACTCGGTTGATACATGTTCGCTATATGTTCCAAGTTGTGTAGGAAAGTTTCCTACGGTAGGAAATCGTCGATGGGACAAAGAAATCCTCAGGAGCGATTGCGCGAACTGGCGGGGCAGCGGGGGGACAGCCTTGCCGCGCTGTCGCGGATGCTCGGGCGGAATGCGGCCTATCTTCAGCAATTCGTGATGCGTGGATCGCCAAAGCGGCTCGACGATGACGACCGCCGCCGACTCGCAGATTATTTCGGGGTCGAGGAGTCGGCGTTCGGCGCGCCGGCCACGATCATGGGTTTCAAGGTGCCGCGACTCGACGTTGCGGTGTCAGCGGGCGCGGGCGCTCTGGTCGACTCCGAAGTCGCGATCGGAACGACGACGATCGATCCACGTCTGGCGCGATCGCTGGGGCTGCGGGCGGGACAGGCGGGCATCGTCCGGGTGCGGGGCAGTTCGATGGAGCCCGGGCTGATCGACGGCGATCTCATCATCGTCGACTTGGCCTCGTTACGCCCGTCGGCGAAGGGAGAGGTGTTTGTCATCCGCGCCGATGGCATGACGATGGTGAAGCGTGTCGCGGCCGCGCCATCGGGGTTGGTCGCCGTGAGTGACAACGCCGCCGCGCCGCCGGTGACGGGCGAGATCGAAATGGTGGGGAAGGTCGTCTGGCAAATGCGCGTCCCGCGCTGATCGCTACGCCTCGCCTCCGGCGCTCAGCGCGTGCGGTGCCGCCACCAGATCGTGAGCGCCGCCGCGATCCCCGCGCCGGTTCCGATCAGAAAGCCCGATGTCACCTGCTGAAGGATGAAGCCGATCGTCGTGCCACCGACCGCGCCGAGCGCGATCAGGCTGCCGCCGGCTGGCGGAGTAGGGGATGAAGTCGCCATGCCGCCGTCCCTGCCACGTCCCGTTGCGGGACGCCAGCGTCCCGGCATGAGACTGGCGGGACGCCGGGATGCGACCGACGCGGCCCGGTTTACCATCGTCGCTCGCACCGGCCCGGCGACGCCCGATTGTGGCACGCAGCGTGTACCGGTGAAGCATCGGCCATTCCGGTCGCATGGAGCTGCAATGTCCCCTCTCTTCCTCACCGACACGACCCAGATCACCGATGCCGCGCAGCTGATCGCGACCTTCGGCAGCGGGGCGGGCGGCGAGGCGGCGGCGCGGGCGGGCAAGAGTGCGGTCATCGGCAACCACATCACTTATTGCCGTTGGCGTCAGGTCGAACGGCTGATCGACGTGCTGACCGCGACCGAGGCGCCTGGCACGGTTCACTGAGGACGGGTAACGGCGACGAACGGCGGCGACGTTCCGGCGCTGGCGCGGCTGTGGATGCGTTGCTAAGGCGCTCGCATGGTGTCGCATTTGGGATGGGTCGGGCTCGGTGCGACTGCCGCAATCCTGATTGTTGGTGCCCCCGCGGGCGCGCAGACGGTTCCGGTCGTTCCGGCACCGAGCGATGCTGTGTCCGGTGAACTTCCTGTACCGGAGCAGGAAGCCGGATCGAACATGGCCCCGCTCGACCCCGATTCGCCGCTCGCGCCAATGCCCGATATCGGGGTCGCTTGGCCCGATCTGGGTGCCGATAGCGTTACCGGAACCACGACCGGAACGACGGATATCGCGGCGGAAACCCGCTATCGCTGGGATGTCGAGGGGATCGACAGGGTAGCCACGCCGTTGCTGCGCGAACGATTCGACCAACTGTCGACGCTCAACGCCAATGACGGCAAGCCCGCCAACGCCGCGCAACTCGACCGGCGGGCGCGGGAGGATGCGGACCTGCTTACGTCGCTGCTAAGGGGCGAGGGCTATTACGACGCAAATGTTGCGACGCGGATCGAAGCGGGCGCGACACCGCTGGTCGTGCTCGACGCGGTGCCGGGCAAACTTTACCGGTTCAAGGACGTCACGCTTGACGGCGTCGCGGCGACGGGCACGAAGGCGGACGAGTTGCGCAGCGCGTTCGGGGTCGCCGTCGACGACCCTGTCAATGCCGACAAGATCGTTGCGGGCCAGGCGCAGCTGACGACAACGATCGGCAAGGAAGGGTTTCCCTTTGCGACAATCGGCGATCCGGCAATCGTCGTCGATCACGCGACTCAGACCGCGACGCTCGACCTGACGGTCGTTCCCGGTGACGAAAAGCGGTTCGGACGGATCGTCATGCTGCCCGGCAATCTCGTCTTCGGGCCTGATCATGTGCAGGACATTGCGCGCTTCACGCCCGGCAACCTCTATGATGCCACCGCGCTCGACGATCTCAGACGGGCGCTGATCCAGACCGGCCTCGTCTCGTCGGTCGAGGTGAAACCGGTCGACAGCGACACCCCCGGACTCGTCGATATCGGCGTGAAGCTCGAACCCGCCCCGCCGCGCACCGTCGCGGGCGAGCTGGGCTATGGCACGGGCGAGGGCGCGCGCGCGGAAATCAGCTGGACGCATCGCAACCTGTTTCCACCCGAAGGTGCGCTGACGCTGCGCTCGGTGCTGGGGACGCGCGAACAGCTTGGTTCGATCATCTTCCGGCGCAACAATTTCAATGGGCGCGACCGGGTTCTCACGTTTCAGGCCGCCGCCGCGCACCTCAATCGCGATGCGTTCGATGCGAAGACCTATTCGCTGTCGGGAACGCTGGAGCGTCAGACGAATATCTTCTTTCAAAAGGCATGGGCATGGTCGCTCGGTGCCGAGCTTGCCGCTTCGGACGAGCGCGATGTGATCGCCTCGACCGGCCAGGCGCGGCGACGCACCTTCTTCATCGGCGCATTGCCCACGACGATCAATTATGACGGGTCGGACGATTTGCTCAATCCGACGCGCGGGTTCCGGCTCGGCGGGCGGTTCAGCCCCGAAGTGTCGCTGCAGGGCGCGGTGTTCGGCTATGCCCGGACGCAGGTCGATGCATCGGTCTATGTTCCCGCGACCACGTCGGTCGTCCTCGCGGGGAGGATCAGGGCGGGGACGATTTTGGGGGCGCCGCGTGACCAGATCGCACCATCGCGGCGTTTCTATGCAGGCGGCGGTGCATCGGTGCGCGGTTATGGCTATCAGGCGATCGGTCCGCGCGATGTCAATAACGACCCGATCGGGGGCCGCAGCCTTGCCGAATTTTCGATCGAGGCGCGGGTAAAGGCGTTCGGCAGTTTCGGCATCGTGCCATTCCTCGACGGCGGCAACATCTATACCGCGCCGCTGCCGCGCTTCACCGATTTTCAATATGGTGCGGGCGTCGGCGTGCGATATTATTCGAATTTCGGGCCGATCCGCCTCGACGTCGGTACGCCGCTCAATCCGCAGCCGGGCGATAGCCGGATCGCGGTCTATGTCTCGCTGGGTCAGGCGTTTTGAAGCGGATCGCGCTTTGGGTCGCGGGTGCGATCGTCGCGCTGCTGGCGATCATCGGCGCGGCGCTGATCGTCGTCGACACCGACACCGGCCACCGTTGGGTCGCGGACCGGATCGGTACGATCCGCACCGCCAACGGGCTGCGGTTCACCGTCGGGCGGATCGACGGGTCGCTTTATTCGGACACGCGGCTCGTCGATCTGAACGTCTATGACCTCGACGGGCTGGTCTTCGCTGCGCCCACCGTGGCGCTCGACTGGTCCCCCTTCAACTGGGCGCGCAACCGGCTGGATATCGACCGGCTCGCGGTGCCGACCGCGACGCTGTTCCATCAGCCGCGCACCAAAAAATCGGCGAAGCGGGGCGCGATCCTGCCCGATTTCGACATTCATATCGGATCGCTGTCGATCGAACGGCTCGTGCTCGCGAAACCCGTGTTGGGGACGCAGCGTATCGCGCGGCTGATCGGGGCGGCCGATATCCGATCGGGCCGCGCGATGGTCAAGATCGACGGACTGGTCGAGGGCAGCGACCGCATCCATCTCGCGATTGATGCCGAGCCCGACCGCGACCGGTTCGATATCGACGTCGCGGCGAAGGGCGCACGCGGCGGATTGCTGTCGACGATGACGGGAATCGCGCGCGATCTCGATCTGGCGGTGACGGGCGATGGCCGCTGGGCACGCTGGCGCGGAACCGCAAAGGCTGTCGCGGGGACTGAACAGGCCCTCGACGTCGCGCTGGCGGCGGATGCGGGGCGCTACACCTTGTCGGGGACGATCGCGCCCGCGCCGTATCTCAAGGGCAAATTGCAGCGGATGACGACCCCGCGCGTGCTGGTGAATGGCAGCGCGACTTACGCCAACCGGCGGCTCGACGGGACCCTCGCGCTGCGCTCGGCGGCGCTGAATGTCGAAACGACGGGGGAAATCGACTTCGCCGCCAACGCGTATCGCAACGTCCGGATCAAGGCGCGGCTGTTGCGCCCGGCGTCGCTGTTTCCCAACATGTCGGGGCGCGACATCGAATTGCGTGCGATCCTCGATGGCGCGTTCGCGACCGCCGCCTTCGACTATCGCATCGATGCGGCGCGCTTCGCCTTCGACAAGACCGGGTTCGAGAACGCACATCTGGTGGGCAAGGGGCGCTTGTCGAAATCGCCGGTCATCGTGCCCGCCCGCTTCGTCGCCGCGCGCGTGACCGGGGTCGGCGATATCGCGGGCGGCATACTGCGCAACATCAGCGTCGAGGGCGTGTTGCGGGTGACGCCGACGATGCTGACGGGCGACGACCTCCGGCTGAAATCCGACAAGCTGACCGGCCGCATCAACCTCACGCTCGATCTGCGCACGGGCAAGTTCGAGGTCGGCGTCAATGGCGCGCTCGGCCGCTATCTGATCCCCGGTCTGGGCATCGTCGATGTGACGTCGCAATTGCGTGTCGTGCCGGGGCCGGGCGGCAAGGGCACGCGCGTCGTCGGTGAAGGGCGCGCGCAGATGGTGCGGCTCGACAATGCGTTCTTCCGTAGCCTGGCGGGCGGATTGCCGCGAATCACGGCGGGGCTGGAACGGACCCCCGACGGCATCCTTCATTTGTCGAATTTGGTCCTGACCGCGCCCGACATCGCGCTGCGCGGTATTGGCTATCGCCGTCGCGACGGCACGTTTCATTTCGAAGGCGGCGGCAATCAGAGAACCTATGGCCCGCTGACACTCGTCCTCGATGGGCGGATCGAGAAACCGATGCTCGATCTCGTCTTCGCGGCACCCAACGACACGTTGGGATTGAACGATGTGCGCGCGCATCTCGATCCGACGCCTGCGGGGTTCGCGTTCCGCGCGGCGGGCGGGTCGCGGCTGGGGGCGTTCACCGCGCTTGGATCGATCCTGCTCCCGCCTGGACAGAGCGCGACGATCGCGGTCGACCGAATCGATGTCGCGGGGACTGAGGCGAACGGCAAGCTGGTCGTTGCAGATGGCGGGTTCGACGGACGGCTGGCGGTTGCCGGCGGCGGCGTGACGGGCGAATTGCTGTTCCGCCCGGTCGGCACGGTCCAGCGAATCGAGGGCCATCTGGATGCGCGCAGGGCGGGCTATGCGCAAACGACGTTGACGCGCGGGCATCTCGATTTCGTGACCATGCTCGATCCCGCGGGCACCTCGGTCGAGGCGACCGCGATGGGGCAGGGGCTGCGTCGGGGCAGGCTCAGCGTCGCGCGGTTCGCGGGCACCGCCAGCCTGCGCGGCGGCGTCGGCGATGTTCGCGCCTCGATTTCGGGATCGCGTGGTCGCGCCTTCGACATTCAGACGGTGACGCACGTCACGCCGGACAGCTACACGATCGAAGCGCAGGGCACACTCGACAAACGCGCGCTCAAATTGCTCACCCCCGCGGTCCTGAAGCGGGAAGGCGATGGCTGGCGGCTCGCACCGACGCGGCTCAGCTTCTCCGGCGGTGAGGCGGAAGTCGGCGGGCGCTTTGCGACGGGGCAAACCGACATCACCGCCGCGTTGACGCAAATGCCCCTCACGATCCTCGACATCGGCTATCCGGGGCTGGGCCTTGGTGGCACCGCGTCGGGAAAGCTTAATTACGCGACGCGGGCGGGGCAGGCACCGACGGGGCGGATCGACATGACGGTGCGCGGGCTGAGCCGGGCGGGACTCGTCCTGACGTCACGTCCGGTCGATGTCGGGGTCGCAGGCGTATTGTCGGCGAACCAGCTCGGCATCCGCGCGATCGCGGCCTCGGACGGCAAGACGATCGGGCGCGCGCAGGCGTTGCTCAAGCCGTTGGGGTCGGGCGATCTGGTCACCCGCATTCGTGCCGCGCCGATCTTTGCGCAGCTTCGTTATGTCGGGGCCGCTGATACGTTGTGGCGGCTGACGGGAATCGAATTCTTCGATTTGTCGGGCCCCGTCTCGATCGGGGCCGACGTGCGCGGGCGCGTCGCCGATCCCCGGATCACGGGGGTCGTCCAGGCGAATGGCGCGCGGATCGAAAGCGCGACGACGGGGACGGTATTGACCAACGTACAGGCGACGGGCCGGTTCGGCGGATCGCAGCTCAGGATCGATCGCTTTGCCGCCGATGCGGGCAAGGGCGGGCGCGTGACCGGGGCGGGCGCGTTCGATTTCGCGGCGAAGAACGGCGTCGGCCTCGATCTGCGCGTGTCGGCTGAGAATGCGGTGATGATCAACCGCGACGATATCGGCGCGACGGTAACCGGGCCGCTGACGTTCACCTCCGACGGCAGCGGGGGGCGGATTACGGGCGACGTGACGCTCAACCAAAGCCGGTATCGACTGGGTCAGGCAACCGCGGCGAGCGCGGTCCCGCAGCTCAACATCCGGGAAATCAACCTGCCCGATGGGGGCGAGGAGGACGATCGCCCGACCAGCCCGTGGACGATGGCGATCAAGGCGCGCGCGCCGGGTCGGGTGATCGTCAGCGGTCTGGGCTTGTCGAGCGAATGGTCCGCCGATCTCGATATCGCGGGACAGCCCGACAATCCCGCGATCACGGGCCGCGCGACGCTGATCCGCGGCGATTACGAATTTGCGGGGCGCGAATTTCAGCTCGAACGCGGAATCATCCGCTTCAACGGGGAAACGCCCGCCAATCCTGCGCTCGACATCGCGGCCAATGCTGACACGACGGGGCTGAGCGCGTCGATCCGCGTGACGGGCAATGCGGTCAAACC
>JAPKCG010000487.1 GCA_028823055.1 Sphingomonas bacterium | reverse complement strand
GTCGCCGCCTTGAACCTGATCTATCAGTTCTGGATTCATACCGAGGTGATCGGCCGCCTGCCGCGCTGGGTCGAGGCGGTGATGAACACCCCCTCGCACCACCGCGTCCACCATGCGACCAATCCGCGCTATCTCGACCGCAATTATGCGGGCGTCTTCATTGTCTGGGACAGGATGTTCGGGACGTTCGAACCCGAACGCGACGACGACGCGCCGCGTTACGGCATCGTCAAAAATCTCGGCAGTTTTTCGCTGTTCTGGGCCGCGTTTCACGAATGGATCAGCATCGCGAAGGATGTCCGCAGCGCCCCGGACCTTGCCGCAAAATGGGGCTATCTCGCCCGACCGCCCGGCTGGAGCCACGACAACAGCCGCGACACCAGCGAGACGATCCGGGCGCGCTGGGCGGCGCGGCAATGCGCCCCGCCCGGACGTTAGGCATTACTTGCCTGTCCGAATCCGCGCCATCACCCGGTCGTGAAGCCACATGTTCATTTCCGCAGATCCGTTCTTATCGCCCTCATAGCCAAGTTCGGTCGCAAGTTCCTTGCGATTGTCGAGGCTCGAATCCATCCCGATCAGCTTCATCAGATCGACGATCGACGTTTTCCAATTGAGGTCGGAATTGCCCTTCGACGCCGCGATCTTTTCGAGCGCCGCGTCGGCATCGACGACTTTCGGAGCGGCGGGGGCCGGTGCATCGGCCGCACTTGCGGCGGGCGCGGGGGTGGGTGCAGGCGACGGTGTCGGCGCCTCCTGCGCGGCGGGATGCCCGAAAATCGCGTCCTTGATTTTGCCGAATACGCTCATGATGTTTCTCCTGTAGTTGCCCCTCTAACGAAGCTGTTATGGTTTCGGTCCCGATCCGATCGACAAGGAAACCCGGCCCACCCCGATGGAACTCGTCATCCCCTTTCTGATCGCCGACGCGATCCTCGGCTGGATGATGTGGCATAGCTGGCATGCGCATGAAGTGCTCGGCACGCGCATGCACCGCGGGGGTGAGGATCGCAACGCCTTCTGGCTCAGCTTCGGGCGCCTCGCCGCGCTCTTCATCCTCTCGCTCGTCGGCACGATCGCCGCGTGGCAAGCTACCTGACGCCAACAAAAAGACCCCGTGCGTTTCCGCACGGGGCTCAGGTCGTCCGCAGGAGGAACGTGGTTTGGGAACCGGCCGCGACCGGCCCCAATTCTTCGATCAGTTATAAGCGCGCTCGCCATGTTCGCCGAGATCGAGGCCTTCGCGCTCGACATCCTGGCTGACCCGCAGGCCCGTCAGCGCCTTGGCGGCATAGATCGCGATCACCGTGCCGATTGCCGACCAGACGATCGTGGTGCCGACCGTCTCGAACTGGACGAGCAACTGGTGACCCATGTCGAAATCCGCACCGCCCGGTCCGCCGAATGCGGGGGCGTAGACGATGCCCGTGCCGATCGCGCCGATCATGCCGCCGACACCGTGGATGCCGAATGCGTCGAGCGCATCGTCATAGCCGAGCTTTGGCTTGAGCACCGAGACGGCATAGTAACAGACGATCGAGGCGACCGCGCCCAGGATGATCGCGCCGAACGGGCCGGAATTGCCCGCCGCCGGGGTCACCGCGACCAGACCCGCGATGATGCCCGAACAAAAGCCGAGCGCCGATCCCTTGTGGCCGTTGACACGTTCGATCAGCATCCAGAACAGGCCGGCAGAGGCGGTGGCGACGAAGGTGTTCATCATCGCGAGCGCCGCCGAACCATTCGCTTCAAGCGCGGAACCCGCATTGAAGCCGAACCAGCCGACCCAGAGCAGGCCCGTGCCGATCCCGGTCATCGTCAGCGAATGGGGAACGATGCGTTCGGTCGGATAACCGATGCGCTTGCCCAGGATCATCGCCGCGACCAGTGCGGACACGCCCGCGTTGATATGAACGACGGTGCCGCCCGCGAAATCGAGCGCGCCCTTTTCGAAGAAATAGCCGTTACCCGCCCACACCATGTGCGCGATCGGGAAATAGACGATGGTCAGCCAGATCGCGGCGAACACCATGACGGCGGAAAACTTCATCCGCTCGACGACCGATCCCAGGACCAGCGCGACGGTGATCGCGGCGAAGGTCATCTGGAAACAGATGAAGACATATTCGGGGATCGCGACGCCTTCGGTAAAGGTGGCGGCGGTCGATTCAGGCGTCACGCCGCTCAGGAACAGCTTGCCGAACCCGGAGATGAAGCCGTTGCCGCCGTCGCCGAAGATCGAGTCCGGTGCGCCGAGGGTGTAGGTGCTGCTCGACATGTTGTTGCGCGTCCTGCCGACGCCGAGCTCGATGCGTCCGAAGTCGCCGAGGATCACGTCGCTCTGGGGGCCACCGTAGAGCGTGTCTGTCGCGGCGCCGCCGAAGATGTTGTCCTCGCCAAACTCACCGTAGATCAGGTCTTCGGCGCCATAGGTCGTGAAGATGGTCTGATGCACGGCGTCGCCCAGGGTGGTGCGGTCGACCATCCCG
>JAPKCG010000486.1 GCA_028823055.1 Sphingomonas bacterium | reverse complement strand
TCGCTGTGATCGTTCCCGTACGAATTCGCCTGGCTACGTTGAAGGCGCGGCCCGTACGGGCCGCCATCACCCCGCCTCCGAGGCCATAGATCGAGTCGTTGGCGATCCGAATAGCGTCCTCGTCCTTTCCCGAATAGGGGATGACCGTAAGCACCGGGCCGAAAATTTCTTCCTGTGCGATGCGCATATCGTTGCGGCCGACAAAGATTGTGGGCTCGTAGAAGAAGCCCTTTTCGAGACCGTCGGGGCGCTTGCCCCCTGTGATCAACTCTGCGCCTTGCTCGAGGCCCGATGCCACGTAGCCCTCTACGCGTTCGCGTTGCTGCTCTCGGATGAGTGGGCCAAGCGTGGTCGCTGGGTCGAGGGGGTCGCCGACCCGGATGGCCTTGGTGATTTCGCGCGCCCCGTCCAGATAGGCGTCGAGTCGTGACTCGGGAATCAGCAGCCGGGTCTGCAGGGCGCAGCCCTGGCCGCAGTGGGTCAGCATTGCGCCGTAGCCGAGTTGGCGAACAACATCCTCGGGGACGTCGTCGAGGACGATGTTGGCGCTCTTGCCGCCCAGTTCGAGTTGCACGCGCTTGATTTGCTCGCCGGCCCGGGACATGATCCTCCGCCCGGTTGCCGTCGACCCCGTGAAGGTGATCATGTCGACCGCCGGGTTGCCGGTTATTTCGTCGCCCACCTCGGCGTGGCCCGTGATCACGTTGAGGACGCCGGGGGGCACGTCTGCTTCTTCTGCTGCGCGTGCGATCTCGAAGGCGTCCAGAGGGGTCCACGGGTGGGGCTTGAGGACGACCGTGCAGCCCACGGCCAATGCCGGCATGACCTTGACCATGTTGAGCATGAAGGGGAAGTTGAAGGGCGTAATGGCGGCCACGACACCCACCGGTTCGCGCACGATCGCGCTGCCACCCACGCCACTGGCTCCGCCCGTAGGCGCCGACGACTCGACCCAATGGACCAACTGCTGGGCCTGCTCGGCGTTGTAGTGGCCGATTCCAATGGCTCCGCCGCATTGAACGGCGTCGACCATGAAGCCGGCGCAGCCCGTTTGGGCCACGATCAGCTCGCGCAGTTCAGCCTGCCGGGCGTCGAGGATCTCCGCCATCTTCTTGAGCCGAGCCCCGCGCTCGGCGGGCTTCATAAACGGCCAGGGTCCGGTGTCAAAGGCGCGCCGTGCAGCGTCGATCGCGTCCCGGGCGTTCTGGACCGTTCCTTCGGGTACCGTGCCGATCGACTCTTCGGTCGCTGGGTTGATGACGGTGATTGGGTCGTTCTCGGCGGCCTTGGTCCATTTCCCATCGATGTACAGGTCGTAATTCCAGCGGGTACTCACGGCTGATTCTCCCTGGCGGTCGGTGTGCTTGGCAGACTACGATGGGCCTTTGATATAGTCAAATAAGTAAACTGATTAATTACAGAAAGAGAATGGAGGCCAAGATGGGAATCGATGCATTTCGGTACGATGGGCGACGTGTTCTGGTGGTGGGCGGAGCCACAGGAATGGGGGCCGCCACCGCGCAATTGGTGGCCGACCTCGGCGGAGAGGCGGTCGTGATGGACGTTGCCGACATCGACTTCCCGGTGGCGCAGGCGATTCAACTCGACCTGAGGGACCGCGCCAGCGTCGATGCGGCGGTCGATCAGGCACAGGGTACTTTTGACGCTGTCTTCTGCTGCGCCGGCGTCGCGGATGGGACCCCGGGAATCATGAAGATCAACTTCCTCTCCCAGCGGCATCTCGTCGAGCGGCTACTCGAGCGGGGTGCGCTGGCCAGAGGGGCCGCGATCGGCGTGATTTCGTCGGTGGCGGGTCTCGGCTGGCAAATGGAGCTTGAGAAACTGGGCGAGCTTCTCGATATTGCGAGTTGGGAGGACGCGGTGGCCTGGATTGAGGCCCACGAAGGCACGGACAGCTATGTCTTCAGCAAGAAGGTCGTGAACGCCTGGGTCGCGCGAATGGCTCTCCCTCTTGTCCAGCGCGGCATTCGGATCAATGCCATCGAGCCCGGTCCCACGGATACACCCCTCGCCCAAGCGAACGCCGAGCTTTGGCTCGGCTTCTCGGCCGGTTACAATAAGGTCGCCGGTGTCAGCGCCTTGAGGCCGGAGGAAATGGCAGCGCCTCTAGCCTTCCTGTGCAGCCCAGCCGCCAGTGGGATCAACGGGATTTCCTTCCTGGTGGATAACGGCCAGATCAATTCAAGTATTGCGGGAACTTTCGGGGCTCCCGGCGGGGGCTGAACCCCGAGGCTCAGGGAGAGCGGTGATCGGGGGGCCGGATCGCCCTCGGCGAGCGCCAGGCGGCATCGAGGTCGATGGCTTCGAGCAGCGCGACCTTGCGGATCTTCCGGGTGGGTGTGCGGGGCAGCGCATCGGCCTCGGCCACTGCGATGTAGGTCGGGTGCATGTATCGGGGCAGCTGCTCGGTGAGGCGTGAGTAGAGGGCGGGCGGATCAATTGTGGAGCCGTCGACCAAAACCACGACGAG
>JAPKCG010000485.1 GCA_028823055.1 Sphingomonas bacterium | reverse complement strand
GCATCGATGATCAGCCGCAACCCGTGACGATGCGAGGGAATTACGAGATCGCGCTCGCCCACCTCCCGAGGGTGAAGCGTCGAAGGCAGTGGAGGATAGGCGTTGTCGCAGATCAGCGCCAGATCCTCATTGATGATCGGCAACGTGTCGTACCCCCGGCTGCCGCGGGATGGCGTATTGACGATCACCAGGTCGAGTTGAGCGGTTCGCAGCATCTCGATCAGGTCGGTGGTGTAGCCGCCAGTCGCGTAAAGCGTCACTTCGGGATAGCGCCTGTAAAAGATCCGCAAGGTTTCGGACAAGGCGTTGTTGGCGACCGAGGAGACGGCCCCGATCGCGACATGACCCTTCACCACTTCCCCGCTGATCGTCAGGGCGCGACGCGCCTGCTCGACGTCGCGCAGTATCGGCAGAAAGCGGCGATAGGCGCCCTCGCCGGCATGGGTCGGCACCATGCCCTTGGGCGTACGGTAGAACAGCTTTTGCCCAATCGCCTCCTCAAGACGCGCCAACTGCACGCTCACGGCGGGCTGCACGATGTTCAGCCGCTGTGCGGCGCGGGTGACCGAACCTTCCTCGTACATCGCAACGAAATAGCTCATCTGTCGCAGGTCCATCGCCGTGCTCTCCCATAGCGCAGCGATATCGATGCCATCATCTCAAATTGTTGGCAATGATAACTCCCACCGCTTTAGCCTCCGAAGATGGCAAGGGAGGAAGCCAGGGTGACACAGACGGCCAAAGGGTCACGACCCGATCAGCAACAGGCTCAGCAAGCCTATCTCGACCTGCGCAGCTGGCTGAAGCGGCTGGAGGAGTCGGGGCGGCTCGCTGTTGCGCGGCGGGAAACGAACCTGCAGTTTGCGCTCGCCGGCATCGCCAATCGCAATGACGGCGAACGCGCGACGGTCTTCCCTCACCCCTCAGGCCATTCCGGAACCGTCGTGTCCGGGCTTCTTTCGCAGCGCGCCTGGATGGCTGAGGCGCTCGGCATCGCCGAGGACGAACTTCTCGACCGCTTCCACGATGCCGAGAAGCACCCGCTAATGCCGATCGAGATCGCGAATGCGCCGTGCCATGAAGTCGTCCACGAGAACGAATTCGATCTCGCCGACATTCTGCCGATCCCGGTCCACAACGAGCATGACAGCGGCGCCTATATCACCGCGGGGCTTCTCATTTCCGCAAATCCGCGCACCGGCGCCCAGAACGTCGCCATCCACCGACTGCAGCTTTCCGGCCCGCGCGAACTCGGCGCGCTGCTCCTACCGCGCCACACCCTCAGCTTCACCGACGCCGCCGAGGCGGAGGGCCAAGATCTTCCCGTCGCGATCGTCATCGGCGCTAGTCCGGCTTGTCTTCTGGCGAGCCAGGCGATCGTGCCCATCGATTTCGACGAATTGGGCATCGCCGGTGCTCTCTGTGGCGCCCCGCTCGAAGTCGTCCGCTGTAAGGGATCCGAGCTTCTGGTTCCCGCCCGTTCGGAGATCATCATCGAAGGACGTCTCAAGGCGAACAGGCGAGCGCCGGAAGGACCGTTCGGCGAGTTTCCTCAATATTACGGCGAGCGCGACGACCGTCATGTCATCGAAGTCGATCGGGTGACGACCCGCGAGAAACCGCTGTTTCACACGATCGTCGGTGGGGGCCTGGAGCATCTGCTCCTCGGCGGGATCCCGCGCGAGGCAACGATCCTCGCCGCGATGCGGCGCAGCCATCCCGGCGTCGTCGACGTTCATCTCTCCCGCGGCGGCGTGTGCCGCTACCACCTCTACGCCAAACTCAGACGCCGCGAGGCCGGCGAGGCGAAGAATGTCATCCTGGCGGCGCTGGCGGCGCACTATGACATCAAGCATGTGGTCGTGGTCGACGAGGATGTCGACATCCATGATCCGACCGAGGTGGAATGGGCGGTTGCGACCCGCTTTCAGGCCGACCGCGACATGGTTCTGATCCCCGGCAGCCAGGGCTCGAAGCTCGATCCCTCGACCGACAACGGGCTGGGCTGCAAGACCGGCTTCGACGCGACGGTGCCTGCCACGGCACCGGAATTCAAGTTCCGCCGCATCCGGGTGCCGGGCGAAGAAGAGATCGATCTCGACGCGACACTCGATGCATCCGCCACCCTCTGCGACATCCTGTCGTGACCAGCCGGCCCCGTGCACCAGCCGCATGCACCTGGCCAAGCTCGACGCTTCGGCGCTCTCCCGCCGCTGCCCTCCCCACGCACGCGGCTGATGCTGCCCTTCAGGAGATCCCGCGCCATGCCTGCTGACCTGCTCGCCAACGCCTGGATCGGTCGATGCATGCTCGCCAGTTCGCGGACATTTGCCTCCGTCAATCCTGCGACCGGCGAACTCCTGGGCCGGGTCGCAGATACCGGGGCCGAGCAGACACAAGTGGCGATCGAGGCGGCGCGTCGGTGTTTTGACCAGTCAGAGTGGGCGCAGTCGCCGCGCCTGCGCCAGGATGTTCTCCTCGCCTGGGCCGCGG
>JAPKCG010000484.1 GCA_028823055.1 Sphingomonas bacterium | reverse complement strand
GCGGCGCAGGGCATTGAGTTCGCCAAGGTGCTGGGGTGTGATGCGGCTGCCTTCGTCCGCCAGCCTGTCAAAAGTCAAAGCCGGGATCATGTCGGCACGGGCGCGATCGAGGCCCAGCGCGCGGATATAGGCGAGCCGTTCGATCAGGCGCAGGATGTTGCGCGCTGCCGGCGATTGTGGCGCATTGCGCATCCAGGATAGCCATGTCGCGACCTGCCCCGGTCGTCGGGCCAGCAAATCGTCCAGGCCCTGAAGGGTGTCAGGCAGCAGGCCATTCGTGAGCACTTCATAGGTAAGCTGTTCGGCTTGCTGGCGCGCCCGCCGCAGCACCGCTTCGAGAATCGACGGAGAAGGCAGGAGGATCTGCAGGCGCCGGAGTTCATCGACGATGACGTCTGCCATCTGGCCGGGGTGTATGATGGTCTGCGCGATTGGGACCGAGAAGGCGACAACTTCACGGAAAGCGTTGCGGTCAAAAATCCTGAACCCGTGCGATCGTCGGATTTCGACGAGATGCTCGCGACGGGTCTGGTCCCGATGGGCATAATCCGCGAAGGCTGCCGGCGCGACGCCGAGTTGCTGCGCCACATAGGCGAGCACAGGAGCGGGCGGGACTTCGCCCGCTTGCAGCGCACGGCCAGGCCATCTCATATATAGCATGAGCATCGCATAGCCGAGCCGGGTGGCATCGCCGCGACGGCGGCCGACAATTTCCAGGTCGTCGCTGGTCAGCGTATAATGACGCGCGATCTCGCGCTCATCGAGCGGCGCGCCATAATGCCTCGCCCAGATTTCCAGGCTCACCAGTCGCCGTCTCGCCAAGCATCATCTCCTTCGCTTTGCGTGTCCGTCAGACGGTCCTCTGGCGGCCAACAGGAATATGTCCGTTAACTCTGGACCTGTAACGGCGATTCGGACAAGATCGCATAATGACGGGAAAACGGACAGGATCGGGCATCATGTGGCGCTGATCGGCTATGCGCGCGTCTCGACCGCAGACCAGAAGCTGTCGCTCCAGCTTGACGCGCTGAACACTGCCGGGTGCGACCGTATATTCGACGATCACGCATCCGGGGCAAAAGCCGATCGGCCTGGCCTAACCGAAGCGCTCGCCTATTTGCGCCCCGGCGACACGCTGGTGGTCTGGAAACTCGACCGCCTCGGCCGCTCGATGAGCCACCTGATCGAGAAGGTCGGCGAGCTTGCGGCGCGCGGCATCGGGTTCCGCTCACTCACCGAGAATATCGACACCACCACTTCGGGCGGCATGCTGGTGTTCAACATCTTCGGCTCGCTGGCCCAATTCGAGCGTGACCTGATCCGTGAACGCACTCATGCCGGCCTCAAGGCCGCACGCGAGCGGGGCAACAAGGGTGGTCGCCGGCCTGTCGTTACCCCCGACAAACTACGTAAAGCGCGGGCGCATATCGCAGCGGGCCTCACTGTTCGTGAGGCGGCGGCCCGGCTCAAGATCGGCAAAACCGCCCTATACAAGGCTCTGGAAAACGCGTGAAACCGCTGGCGATCAAGAACTCGTGGGTGCTGGTCACAGGGGCTTCGACCGGTTTGGGCAGAGCGTCCGCCCTCCGCTTGGCGGCATCGTACCAGGCCAAGCCCCTGATTGTTGGACGAAGGCTCGACAACTTGCGGGAGCTACAGACCGAAATTGACGAGCGGTTCAATGTGCCGTGCGAGATTATAGTGGCTGATCAACGTGAAATCGAGGGCAGGGAGAAAATCGCGGCTAAGGTTGCAGAATTGCAAGTAACAGCCGCTTTGTTGGTTGCCGGAATGACGAGCGTTGGTTCAGTTGATGCAGGCCGTGCCGACACTTATGCCGAGGTAATTGAAACAAACATACTCGGTTTCACGGATTTGCTGGCTCGCCTGATTGCGATTTTCAGGGAGCAGCCGTTTGAATCCTCAGTAATCGCCGTGTCGAGCCTGGCGGGCGAAACATCCGTGCCCTTCCAAGCGGTCTACGGCGCGTCGAAAGCCTATGTGAGCACCCTCATGCGAGCGCTTTCCGTGGAGCTTGCCGGGACGGGAGTGAGTGTTGGGTCTTTTGCACCCGGTGGAATCGACACAGACATGGCTGCCCTCAGCGATTTGAAGTGGGGGAGGTTGGGTTTGATGGACGTTGACCGGTGCGCGGCCCATGCAGTCCACGCTCTGGTTTATCGGCAATCCTTCGCCATACCGGGGATGGGCAACCAGCTCACATATTTGGCGAGCAGGGTTCTACCTCGATCGTTGGTCAATCGGATTGCCGCCCTCCCATATCGGCGCCCGTAGGGCGGCACCACATAAAAGGGGCAGGAAAGCCTGCGAATAGCATCTGCTGGCATCGTACCGGATTTGTTCGCCCTTAGCGTGCAGATACGTCACTTTCGTGTAGTCACCCCAGGGAGATGCCTTGCGTGCCCGGTCGCCATGTCAACGATCATCAGATGAGGCTTTTCATGAAACATCGACAGAACGACCCGGTTCCGCTGGC
>JAPKCG010000483.1 GCA_028823055.1 Sphingomonas bacterium | reverse complement strand
GAACAGGTTCTGTCCGCCGGTCTGGCGCTGCCCGCGCGTGAGGGCACCGAGGCTGTCGAGCCGGCGTGCGATCGTCGAGATGAACCGGCGCTCACCGCGCACATCGGTCGTCACTGGCCTGAACAGCGGGGCCGATGCCTGGTTGGTTCGGTTGGTGCGGCCAAGCCCCTGGATCGCGGCGTCAGCCCGCCAACCCGGTTCGAGCAGGAAATGGACGCGGCGAGCCTGGTTCTTGGCTGCCAGATCAGCATGGTAGCTGCGCCCCGTTCCCCCGGCGTCGGAAAACACCAGGATGCGCTTGGTGCCGTCCATGAATGCCTGGGTTTCAGCTACATTGGCGCGCGGCGAACGGGATTGCAACTTCTGACGACCATCGCGGCCAATGATGAGCCGACGCGTCCGGCCAGTCACTTCCGCCACCTGGTCGACGCCGAAGCGTTCGATGATGGCATCAAGCGCAGTCGCGATCGGCGGCAAGGCGCAGAGCTGTTCGATCATCCGGTCGCGCGCGGCGAGTGCCGATCGGCACAATACTGGCGCGCCGTGTTCGTCGCTCATCGGCTCGGAGCGAGGATTGCCGTTTTCATCGGTAAAGACAGCCATCAGCCGGACAGGGAAGCTCTTGGCGAGGTAGTCGATCACATATTCCCGGGGGGACAGATCGATCTCCAGCGCTTCGCGTTCTTCGTCCGAGAGGTCGGCAAGCCGACGATGGAGCATGGCTTCTGCGGTCGAGACCAGCTGGACGACTGCGGTGTTTCCGTCGGCAATCGCCGCGTCGATGGCTGGTAACAGGCTGGGCAGCTTCATCGACAGAAGCAGCTGCGCGAAGAAGCGCTGCTTGGTGCCTTCGAAGATCGACAGCGCTGCGGACTTGACGCCCGAGTTGAGCGTCCCGCCGGTTTCGCTATCGACGATCCGCGTGGCTTCCAGCGCTTCTCGGAGGTTGGCGTGAATGACCGCCCAAGCTTCAGCATAGGCATCGTAAACCGCAACCTGATCCTCGCTCAAGCGATGCTCGAGGATCTCGTACTCAACACCCGCAAAGGAGAGTGCGCGCGCGGTGTATAGGCCGAGCGACTTCAGGTCCCGGGCGACCAACTCCATCGCTGCGATCCCGCCGTCACGAATGTCGGCGACGAAGGCCTCCCGATTGGCGAAGGCTGTCTCAGGTCCCCACAGGCCAAGGCGCGTCGCATAGGCCAGGTTGTTGACGTCGGACGCGCCGGTTGCCGAGGCATAGAGCACCCGCGCGCGGGGCAGGAGGTTTTGCAGGCGCACGCCGGCGACGCCCTGCTCCGAGCCCTTGACCTTGCCCCGTGATCCTTCTCCGCCAGCAGCATTGGCCATGGCGTGAGCCTCGTCGAACACGATCACGCCGTCGAAGTTGTCGCCCGCCCAGGCGAGGATCTGGTCGAAGCGAGTCGCATCGTTTCGGCCTGACCGCAGTGTCGGGTAGGTCACGAAAAGAATTCCCTCGCGCATGGCGATGGAGGTGCCAAGTTTCCAGGATGCAAGCGGCTGGATGTCAATCGGCAGGCCGCCAAGTGCAGCCCAGTCGCGCCGGGCATCTTCCAGCAGCGCCTCGTTCTTCGAGATCCAGATATGGCGGCGTTCACCGCGCACCCAGCGATCGAGGATGACGCTGGCAACCTGACGGCCCTTCCCGGCGCCCGTTCCGTCCCCGAGGAAATAGCCCTGGCGGTACGTCTGGCCTTCCGCAGATGCCTTGAGCGAACAGCCCTTGTCCTCTGGCTCGAACCGACCGGGAAGATCGCGCGCATGGGCGCTTGCCGCGTAGATCAGAGTCTCTGCTTGGGCAGCAGACAGCAGCCCCTTGGCAACCAGCCCGTCGGGAAGCTGCGGCACCGCTTCGGGCATCGGTGCGGCAATCGACCCCATGGCGACGGACTCAACGAGCGGCGTTGGATGCTCGGCCGCGCCATCGATAACGATCCTGCTCGGGCGATAGGGCAGATAGTGGCCGACCTGAGGGGCAAGCGGCGCAGGAGTTTCGAGCGACTGGTAGGTGAGCGACCCGATGGCGTAGGCTGCTGGAGTGATCCTGGCTGGTGTCGGCAGCGGCCTACGCGGTGCGGCGGCCAGACGAAAGGGCGCACGACCCGGAAGGCTCGATTGCTCGGGAACAGCCTCCAGACTGGCGCGAGCTGGCAAAGAATCGACAAGCTCGACCAATTCGCGAAAGCTGCTTGTGCGGATAGTGGCAGGCTCATTGGATCCTTCCACCTTATCGATGACCAGCAGCCGGGTGGTAATCCCGGTGCCATGCCTGATGAACGCACGTTCGACGGCGACATTGAGCCGCAGCGAAGCTGGTCCCTTCAGCCCGGCCAGAAACCTCGCGCAATCGAACCATTCGGGCATGATTGCGACAAGCCGACCGCCGGACGCCAGACGGTTCCAGGCCGACCGCAGGTGGCGCGTGCCGGTGCGACTATCGTGCCCTCGCTCGATGCCGTGCGAATAGGGCGGGTTCA
>JAPKCG010000064.1 GCA_028823055.1 Sphingomonas bacterium | reverse complement strand
CAACGCATAACCACGGTCATTCCAATCATTTAACAAGAACGGTTGCAGACCTATGATCGCGTTTTCGTATTGAAATCATCGCGACCATGCGTTGGACGCAGGGGACATATCGGTCGATCTAGCGGCATCGGACTGGCACGATCACCCGCCGGATCCGCGATAAGGATCGAACGATGAAAGCTGCGATCGTTCTGGTTGCCGCGATGTTGGCCTCCGTAGCGCCAGTCCCGGCAATCGCTCAGGCCTATTGGGCTGCACCTGCGGCGGACGACTTTGCCTACGATATCAAGGCGGTTCAGGCACCGTGGTCGAAGGCTGATATCGACCTCAGCCATCATGACCGGATCTATGTGTCTGACCCTACATCGACGAAGATCGTTGTCATCGATCCTGCAGCGGGCAACGAACTGGGACGGATCGACCTCGCCAAAAGCGCGATAGCTGAGCCCAGCTTTTCCAGCCCCAAAGTCCAGCACCTGGCTGCAACGCGTGACGGGCGGACCCTGGCGGTATCGGCATTAGCGCAGCACAGTGTGACGCTCGTAGATCTGGCCACGAACACGGAACGAGGCCGGACCGTGTTCCAGACGTCGCCTACCGCCGTCGCGTTTACGCCCAATGGGCACGAACTCTGGGTTTCGCTCGGCGATGAACATGCCATCGCGGTCGTGGATCCTAAGACCGCGCGGGAGATCACCCGCGTACCAGCAAGTGGCGGAGCGGGCGCGACCATCCTGTCGCCAAACGGACGCTATGCCTTTGTATCGCTTACTGAAAGGCCGTCCATCCTGGTTGTCGACGTCGAGCATCGGCGCGTCGTCGGACACGTTGCCAGCAACGGTGCAGGTGCGGGAGCAATCGCGGTCTCGCCAGATGGCAAACAGATCTGGGCAACACGCCGCGAGAGCGGCACGACCACGGTCTTTGCTGCCAAACCGCCGTTTGCGGTACGCGAAGTGATAAACACTGGTCCAGCAACGGGCGCGGTCAACTTCGCCCAGCGCGCAGACGATTCCTTTGCCTATGTCAGCGTTGGCGGCGATCAACCTGCAATCAAGGTCTATAGAACCGACAGCCTGGAGGCTGTGGCAACCGTCCCGCTACAAGCGGCTCCGAGTGCGGTTTGGCCGTCGGGCGATGGTACGAGGATCTATGCCAGCCTGGCCGGAACCAACAAGGTCGCTGGGATCGACACGCTGACGTACACCACCGTGTCGACGATCCCGATCAGTACGGATGCGCAAAGCCTGATCTACGTTCCTGGTGCCGTAAGATCAGGAAAAGGTCGCGCCAATCTGGTGCCATCCGGGCGCGATGCGGCGCTTGCCCTGGCGGCGCGTTGATCAGTCTCACACCGTCTGTAATCTTCCAACGAAAGCCCTTTCCAAAATGACCAAGCCCCCCGTCAGGATCGCGATCAGCGGTGCCGCAGGACAAATTTGCTATTCGCTGCTCTTCCGGGTCGCGCAGGGTGACGTGTTCGGACCGGAGCAGCCCGTTATCCTTCAACTGCTCGACGTGCCGCAGGCGCTGGACGCAGTACGCGGAGTGGTCATGGAACTGGAGGATTGCGCGTTTCCGCTGCTGGCAGATGTGATCATTACTGATGATCCGATGGTGGCTTTCAAGGACATCGATGCGGCCATGCTAGTCGGGTCTCGTCCCCGCTCAAAGGGCATGGAGCGCCGTGATTTGCTCGCTGCCAACGCAGCGATCTTCAAGACGCAGGGCGTAGCGCTGGACGCAGTGGCCAAACGCGACGCCAAGATCCTGGTCGTCGGCAATCCCGCCAATACAAATGCCTGGATCCTTGCGCAAAGCGCACCGGGTTTCCCTGCCGAAAACATCACGTCGATGATCCGCCTTGATCACAACCGCGCGCAGGGACAGCTTGCCGCCAAGGCGGGTGTCGGTGTCGATGCGATTACAAAGCTCGTCGTCTGGGGAAACCATTCGCCGACGATGTTTGCCGACTGGGGGAATGCCGAACTCGACGGCCAAAAGCTCGCCGACCGTATCGGAGACGAGCCTTGGTACCGCGAAGCGTTGATCCCCACCGTTGCGCAGCGCGGAACCGCGATCATCGAAGCACGGGGTGCGTCCTCGGCCGCGTCGGCCGCAAATGCAGCGATCGACCATCTGCGCGACTGGGTGCACGGGGCAGGCGATAATTGGGTGTCGATGGGCGTGGTGTCAGATGGCTCCTACGGTATCCCGCAAGGGCTGGTGTGCGGCGTGCCGGTGCACTGCAAAAGCGGTGGGTATGCGCGTATCGAAGGACTGATCCTCGATCCATTCCAGCGAACGATGCTCGATCGCACGATTGCCGAACTGGTCGATGAACGTGAGGCGGTCATCGATATTCTGAAATGACCAATCGGCATACCTGATTGGAACGACCATAATCTTTGGTTGGTGCGATTGATCTCCTTTCCCTATCATTAGGGCAAGGAGATCGGGCATGACCCTCGAACAACTCAGGATTTTCGTCGGTGTCGCGGAGCGCGAGCACATGACGCGCGCTGCCGAAGCGCTCAATGTGACGCAGTCGGCCGCAAGCGCTGCCATCGCCGCGCTGGAAGCCCGCCACGGCGTGCCGCTATTCCACCGGGTCGGCCGCGGGATCGAACTGTCCGAAGCGGGCCGCATGTTCCTGGTCGACGCACGCGCAGTGCTTGGCCGTGCCGCCAGCGCGGAACTTGCACTGGCCGAATATGCAGGACTGGAGCGCGGCACTCTGCGGCTAGTCGCAAGCCAGACGATCGCGGGCTATTGGCTGCCCCGCCAGCTGGCCGCGTTCCATGCGCGCTACCCCGCGATCTCAATCGAACTGGCGATCGACAACACGGAAGGGGCCGCGGCGCGCGTGCTCGACGGTGCGGTCGAGCTCGGCTTCGTCGAGGGTGTGATCGACGAGCCCGCGCTCGCGCATTGGACGGTCGCGAACGACCGCATGGTGCTGGTTAGCAACCGCGCTGCCGACACGATTGACGAGGACTGGATCCGCGCCGCGCGCTGGATCGTCCGCGAGCAGGGATCGGGCACGCGCTCGTCGTTCGAGGAGGTGTTGCGCCAGCGCGGCGTCGATCCGTCGGACCTCACCACCGCGCTGACCCTGCCGTCGAACGAGGCGGTGCGTAGCGCGGTCGAGGCCGGCGCAGGCGTCGCGGTCCTGTCGCAGCATGTCGTCGCACCTGCAATCGCGGCCGGAACGTTGCACGATCTGCCGCTCGGTCTGCCGCGGCGTCCGTTCTACGCGCTGCGGCATAAAGAGCGCTATCGTACCCGGGCGGCCGACGCGCTGACCGATCTCATCAAGGAGACTGGCAAGTGACCGCCGATCTGAAACCCGTTCTTGATGGCCTGAAGCCGCTCAGCCGGCTCGACTCACCGCGCGAGATGATCCGGCAGTTCACCCCCAACTGGTTCGCCGCGACCATGGGCACCGGTATCCTGGCGCTCGCCCTGCCGCAGGTGCCGGGCGTAGGCACGTCGCTGCACCCGGTCGGCGAGGTGTTGTGGTATTTCAACATCGCGCTCTTCACGCTGTTCGCCGGGCTCTACACCGCGCGCTGGACGATTTTCGGGCACGAGGCGCGGCGGATCTTCGGGCACAACACCGTATCGATGTTCATCGGTACGATCCCGATGGGCCTCGCGACGATCATCAACGGGTTCCTGGCGTTCGGCCTGCCGCGGTTCGGCGCCGGCGTGATCCCGATCGCCGAGACATTGTGGTGGATCGACGTCGCGATGTCGCTCGCCTGCGGTGTAGCGATCCCGTATCTGATGTTCACACGGCACCAGCACAGTCTCGATGCGATGACCGCAGTCTGGCTGCTGCCGGTGGTCGCAGCCGAGGTCGCAGGCGCGAGCGGAGGCCTGCTCGCACCGCATCTGGCGGACGCCCATCATCAGTTCGTGGTGCTGGCGACCTCCTATGTCCTGTGGGCCTATTCGGTGCCGGTCGCGTTCGGCATTCTCGCGATCCTGATCCTGCGGATGGCGCTCCACAAGCTGCCGCACGAGAGCATGGCCGCCTCGAGCTGGCTCGCGCTCGGTCCGATCGGCACCGGCGCGCTCGGGATGCTGGTGCTCGGTAGCGACGCGCCCGCGATCCTCGCCGCCAACGGGCTTGGCTCGATCGGCGCAGTGGCGCAAGGAATCGGCACGATCGCCGGGCTGTTGCTCTGGGGCTTCGGCCTGTGGTGGCTGGCGCTCGCGACGCTGATCACGATCCGCTACTGGCGCGCGGGTATCCCGTTCAACCTCGGCTGGTGGGGCTACACCTTCCCGCTCGGCGTCTACACGGTCGCCACCTTCAAGCTCGGCACGACGCTCCAGCTCGGCTTTTTCGGGATCGTCGGCACCGTCCTCACGGTGGCGCTCGCAGCGATGTGGCTACTGGTCGGGGCCAAGACGGTCGCAGGTGGCTGGCGCGGCAACCTGTTCGAGTCGCCCTGCATCGCCCAAGCCAATTAAAGGGCCGAACTGATCGTCCTGCCGGATCGAACCGGCGCATCTGATCGACCCGTACCGGGCAGACCGGCGGACAGGTCGCGCATACAGATCATGAGATAACGGGAGAATGCTGGTGGACAGCCTGGATACGAAACTGGCGCAGGCGACGAACCGCCGTCGCTTTCTTGCAGAGGCCGCGATCGGCAGCGGCGCGCTGATCGCCGCACCCGCGCTGGCGCAGAGCATGGTCGACCTGCATCTGCCGGGTGGCCCATCGGAACGGCCGATGACCAGTGCGTTCCCCGGCAAGGGCAGCATGATCCTCCAGCGGATCCACCCGCCGCTGCTGGAAACGCCGATGAGCGTGTTCAATGGCGACGTCTTCACGCCGAACGACCAGTTCTTCGTCCGCTGGCACTGGGCCGACATCCCGACCGCGATCGATGTCGAGGCATTCCGGATCAAGGTGCACGGCGCGGTCACGCGGCCGCTGTCGATCTCGCTCGCGCAACTGCTGAAGCTGCCGCGCGTCGAGCTGGCGGCGATCAACCAATGCTCGGGTAATTCGCGTGCGCTGTTCCAGCCGCCCGTCGCGGGCGCGCAGTGGCGTCACGGGGCGATGGGCAACGCCAAATGGCTCGGCGTTCGCTTACGCGACGTGCTCGACATCGCCGGCGTGAAGCCGGGCGCGGTCGCGGTACGGTTCGGTGCGCTCGACCAGCCGGTGGTCACGGGCGCACCGGATTTCGCCAAGTCGCTGTCGATCGACCACGCACGCGACGGCGAAGTGATGCTCGCCTTCGGGATGAACGGCGAACAGATGCCGCTCCTCAATGGCTTCCCGGTCCGGCTGATCGTACCCGGCTGGTATTCGACCTATTGGGTCAAGATGCTGAACGACATCGAGGTGCTCGCCGCACCCGACGACGGTTACTGGATGGCCAAGGCTTACAAAATCCCTGACACTCCAGGCGCGAACGTGCGGCCGGGCCAGAAGGATTTCCCGGCCGTTCCGATCAACAAGATGATCCCGCGCAGTTGGGTCACGAGCCTCGACGAAGGGCAGGCGATCGCGTTCGACCGCTCGATCCCGCTGGGCGGCATTGCGATGGGGGGCGATTGCGGCGTCGCCAAGGTCGATGTGTCGACCGACAACGGCAAGACCTGGTACAAGACGACGCTCGGCCCCGATCACGGCAAATACAGTTTCCGCCGCTGGGATGCGCAGGTTCCGCTCACCCATGCGGGCCCGACCAGGCTGATGTCGCGCTGCTGGAACACCGCCGGCCTCGCGCAGCCGATGATGCCGATCTGGAACCCGGGCGGTTTCATGCGCGGCAACATCGAAACCACCAACATCGTCGTCGGCTGAGGAGCAACGCCTGTGAAAACGCCTTCCATCGGCACGCTGTCGTTCGGGTTCGTCGGCGCGACCGTCGTTCTGCTGCTTGCGATCGGTTCCCCGAACAGCCGTGTCGCCCCGACGCCTGCCGCCCCGACCGCGCCACCACCGCCTAGCGTCTCGGCCCGCGGTTTCTCACTGGCGTCCACCTCGATCGATCTCCCGACCGACGAAGGTCAATATCCCGCCGGCCCGCATGCCGACGTCATCAATGCCAACTGCACGTCGTGTCATTCGGCGAGCATGGCGCTCAACCAGCCACCACTCTCCGCCGACCAGTGGACCGCGGAGGTCACCACGAAGCGGGAGGTCTACAAGGCGCCCGTCGCCGCAGCCGATGTGCCGGCGATCGTTGCCTATCTGACCGCCATGAGCACAAAGCAGCCGGGCGCCGCGAAGGGCAAGGCACAGGACCCCGATCCGAAGGCTGCGCCCGACGTATCGGGGGGATCAGGCTAGGCCCATCAACTCACGGCACGCGGTTCTGCGCGCGAAGTGCTGTGCAGCGTGTACGTGTCTCGCGCAGTGTTGCATTGGGGGCAAGGCCGTTCGCGGGCACCTTGGGTATCGCAACGCGCTGCGACAGGTAGATGCCGTTGTGGCCCGAGCAGAGATAGGCCACGAAACAGGCGACGGCGATCGGCACCGCATAGCCGGCGCCGAACAGTTCGATTCCCATGAAGGTGCAGGCGAGCGGGGTATTGGCGGCCCCGGCAAAGACCGCGACAAAGCCGATCGCGGCGAACAGGCCCGTCGGCACGCCCAAGAAAGGCGCCAGCGCGTTACCGAGCGCTGCGCCGATGAAGAACAACGGCGTGACTTCACCGCCTTTGAAACCCGCGCCGAGCGTAACGACGGTAAACAGGAGCTTGATCGCCCAACTCCACGGATGCGTGTCCGGTCCGAAGAAGCTGGCGATGGTAAGGCTGTCGGGCCTCGCTGCCAGGACACCCAGGCCCAGATAGTCGCGCGTGCCGAACAAGAAGACGAGCGCGATAACGAAGACCCCGCCGATCACTGGACGTAGCGGACCATAGGGAACAATCCGCTTGAGCCATCCCCCGACCAGGTGGTTGGCTTCGGCGAAGGCCAGACCAACCAGTCCGAATATGATCCCCGCAACACCTGCCTTCGTCACGAGCAGCGCATCGACCGGTATCGACGCGCCGATCGGGTAGACACCGTGATGGATACCCCAGGCGAGGCACGTCCAATCTCCGACCAGCGCCGCAACGAGGCAAGGCACTAGCGCGGAGTATTCGACGCGGCCGATCGCCAGCACTTCGAGCGCGAAGACCGCGCCTGCGATCGGCGTGCCGAAGACCGCGCCGAACCCGGCTGCGATACCCGTCATCAACAGGATGCGCGTGCCGCCCGCATCGAGGCGGAGCGCGCGGCCGAAACCGCTGGCAAGGCTTCCGCCCAATTGGACGGCGGTGCCCTCACGTCCGGCCGAGCCACCGAAAAGATGCGTCACCACTGTGCCGAAGAAGATGAGCGGCGCCATCCGCAGAGGCACCCCGCCACCAGGCTCGTGGATCTGCTCCACGATCAGGTTGTTGCCGCCCTCCACCGAGCGCCCGATGAGATGGTACAGTAATCCGACAACGAACCCGCCCACCGGCAGCAGATAGAGCAGCCAAGGCGACGCAAACCGCAGTCGCGTAACGGTATCGAGACTCAGCAGGAACGCCGCACATAGCGTCCCGACGAGTGCCGCCATGGGCAGCAAGATCAGCGCCCAGCGCAGGACAGAGATCGCATGGTCGTGACGATCGCGCATGAATGCCGCGACGTTCAGCGTGCCGACGAGATTGCGAAAGGTAGCGCGCACAATTCCTCCTTGCTGCCTGAAGGCGCCAAGTAGGAATCATCAGCTCTTATCAGAGCGGTTCGGCCAAATTGCCCGGCAGAAATCCATTGCCAAAGTCGATCTATGAGACGTTTGCCCCAACCGTCAATGGGCATGTTGGTCGGGCAAATGCTCGGACCGGGCAGTCGGCAGCGTCTTGACGTGCTCCCCTGAAACTCTGCCAGTTTGAGCTAGAGTCCGCCTTCGTGAGGAGACGGACGTGAAGAAGACCAGGTTCAGCGAGGAGCAGATCATCGCGGTGCTGCGCGAGCAGGAGGGCGGGATGAAGACCGCCGACGTGTGTCGCAAACATGGGATCAGCAGCGCGACGCTCTATGCGTGGAAGGCGAAGTATGGCGGCATGGACGTGTCGCAGGCGCGCAAGCTGAAGGTGCTTGAGGAGGAGAACGGCCGGCTCAAACGGCTGCTGGCCGACGCCATGCTCGACAATGCCGTGCTGAAGGAAGTCGCCGCAAAAAACTGGTGAAGCCCGCCGCTCAGCGGAAGGCTGTCGAGCATGTTCGGCAGCTGTTCGGCATCAGCGAGCGTCGGGCGTGTACCATCTTCGGCGTGGACAGGACGTCGGTGCGCTACGCGCCCCGGCGTAGTGATGATGGCGACCTGCGGTCGCGGCTGCGTGAGATCGCGGCCGAACGTCGTCGCTTCGGCTACCGGCGGCTTGGCATCATGCTGGCCCGTGAAGGGCTAGTCATGAACCACAAGAAGCTGCTGCGGCTCTATCGCGAGGAGAACCTGCGGGTCAGGCGCCGGCGTGGCCGCAAGCGAGCGATGGGCACCCGAGCGCCCATGGCGCTGCCGCAAGGTCCGAACCAGCGCTGGAGCCTCGACTTTGTCAGCGACACGCTGATCAGCGGCCGACGCATCCGCATCCTGGCGGTGGTCGACGATTTCACGCGCGAGTGCCTGGCGTTGGTGGCCGACACCTCGCTGTCAGGCGCGCGTGTCGCTCGTGAGCTCGACGCCATCATCGCCATCAGAGGCGTACCGCCGCTGATGATCGTGAGCGACAACGGCACCGAGTTGACCAGCCTGGCGATCCTGAGATGGACGCAGGAGCGACCTATCGAGTGGCACTACATCGCACCCGGCAAGCCGCAGCAGAACGGCTACGTCGAGAGCTTCAACGGTCGTCTGCGTGACGAATGCCTCAACGAGACGCTGTTCGTGTCGCTCGGTCACGCTCGCTCGGTGCTGCGGCTCTGGCGCGACGACTACAACCATGTGCGCCCGCATAGCGGTGTTGGCGGGCTGACGCCCGCCGATGCTGCCAGGCGGGTTGTGCAACACCGCCCCGAGGGGCACCATACCAACCCCGGACTCCAGCTATGACCGGTAGAGCTTTGGGGAGCACGTCAGTCTATCTAAGCCCGTTATTATGTACCGACCCCGGGTACGCTGCATGCGGGACCGATCGGCTTTGGCCCACGTCGTTTTTGGGCTTCGTCACAAGGGGGTGATACCGCACGAAAGCCGCGGATGCGCTGCGGGGTCTGATCGGCTCGCAGCAAACCTAGGGATGGCTGCTACGAGCGTGCCGTCCAGATGCCGACGAGCGCGGCCAGTGACACGAGCATGAGAAACCCGTTCATCACTAGGAGCAACGTCGCTGGCAGGCGCTTGATGTCCGGTCGTGGCGGCGGGGCGCCTGCGCCCATCTCTCGCCACACCGCAGCGGCGAAGCAAAAGGCGCTGAACAAGATCAGCATGGTCCCGGTCGCCGTCGCCAGCCACGGGAACACGACGTCCTTGAGCAGCGCGCGCGCGCCGATACCGGAAGCGAGCGCCGCCAGTCCGGTACGTACCCAGGCAGCATAGGTGCGTTCGCCGGCGAGGATTGTGCGGTCCGCGGCAAGCTCTGTGCGACGGTCGGCGCTGTCCACCTGCTGGACTGCGCTGTCCTTCAGCTTGCTCGCGCTCTCCGCCAGCTTCGCATGGGCCCGATCGGCGTCGTGCGGCGCGTCCATCAGCCAGCGGTAACGGCGATGCGATGCCAGGCAGTCGAGAGATAGCCGGCGAAGTTCCAGATCGCCTCGGGCCGTTCGGGCTGCATCTGCCCGGCACCGTCAACGGCGCGCACGATCAGGACGTGGAGTCCGGGAGACAGATCGACCGTGACGTGCCACTGCGTCCAGCTCCAAGGCGCATCGGGTTTTGCAGTCAGTTCCGCCTGCAGCCAGTCGGTGCCGCCATTGACGGAGACCTCGACGCGCGAGACCGCTCGGCCGAAGGCGACCGCATAACCCGCGATTTCGCACGCGCCGGCGCTGACATGCGCGCCGTCCACCGGCGCGCAGATCGCAGCATTGAGCGGCATCTCCTCGATAGTCAGACCCCGATCCCAGTCCGCGTCCTCCTTCGCTACCGATGCCGGAAAGAGCTTGTAGTCCTTGGCCTGGATCGGCGCATCGGACGGGCGATCGCGCACCTCGATGCGCGTCAGCCACTTGGCGCTACGAACGCCCGCATAACCCGGCACGACGAGCCGCAGCGGTGCGCCATGTTCGGGGGCCAGCGCCTCGCCATTCATGGCCCAGACGATCAGCACGTCGGGCTCTAGCGCCTTGGCGATCGAGATCGAGGCACCGAACGGTGCTGTCTCACCATCGACATCCACGTTGTCGGCCCCCGTAGTGCCGACGAACGACGCGCCGTCCTGGATGCCGGCTGCGGCGAGCACGTCGCACAGTGCGACGCCGGTCCACGCCGCATTGCCGATCGCGCCCACGTCCCAGGGATCGCCCGAAGTCTTTTCCACGTCTTGAAGATGTGCCCGACGATTGCCGGCGCACTGCATGGTCGCGGTCACTGTCCGGGTCGCAAATGCCGTTTGAAGTTCGGCAACCGTGTAGGAGCGCGGGCGGTCGACTAAGCCGTCCAGCGCTATACGATGATCGTCGGCCAGTTCCGGCGTAGGTCCGTGGCTGCGGATGTAGAAGTTCGCCTGCGGCGTCAGGAAGGACGTGATCAGTTTATCCGGGGGCGTTTCCGCATTGAGCGGCTCCGGACAGCGGAGGATCAGATTCTGTTCGGCGCGATCGGATGCGGTCATGCAAGCGGCCTACCATGATGAAATCAATAGCGAAATCGATCGTTTTGCTAGGCGATGTCACCCAGACTCTTTCGATAGCTTATCCCTTTCTAGACGGCGGTGGAGCGATCACTATGCCGTCGCGCGAAGGCGCCGAGCGCCAGACAGCCTTTCCCGTAGATCGTCGCGATGTGGCTGGACTTGCTACGACGGCTTTGTCCCAAAAGTCGTCGCTAGGTACTAGGGATGACGGAAAACCCTGTCGCCATCGCAGATGCGCGACAAACGGGTGTTTGCCGACACCTGAGCGGGGCTGTCGGCGCTGTCGGTTTTCAAAGTCGATGTCAGCTATATGTCAGAGACGATGACAGCCACGACGTTACGGCTCATTCTGCGGCGTTGAGTGCGGGCGTGGTGGGTGCCTCGGTTTTGAGTGCAGCGAGTTCGCGGTAGAGAGTGGATCGGCCAAGCCCAAGCTGCTTCGCCGCCTGCGCCGGACGCACGCCGGCCTCGATCAGCTTGAGCGCCGACGCCAGCTTGTCGGCGTCGAGCGTAGGGCGTCTAGGCACTTTTCCCCGCGCGCGCGCCGCGGCGATGCCGTCGCGGGTGCGCTCGACGATCAGCCGCCGCTCGAAATGCGCGATGGCACCGAACACATGGAACACCAGCTCGCCTGCAGCCGAGGATGTATCGAGCCGTTCCTCCAGCGAACGGAATGCGAGCCCGCGCGCCTTGAACATGTCGACGGTTTCCAGCAGCTCCTTGAGCGATCGGCCGAGGCGATCGAGCCGGACGACGCAGATGATATCGCCGGGTCGGCAGAAGCCAATCAGCTCGTTTAGGCCGGGCCGATCGAAGCTCTTGCCCGAGATCACATCGTCGAACACGCGGATCGCGCCCGCTTCGTCGCGCAACCGGCGACGCTGCACCTCCAGGTCCTGGTCGCTGGTGGAGACGCGGGCATAGCCCAGCACGTCCGGCATCGTGGTGTAACCCCTGTCCCTAATCCGCTCGGTTTGTGGACAAGCGGGCCGGCGCTCGCAAAATCGGGCGCCGACCGTCTCTAAATACTGTCCACAAACCCGCCGTGTCCAGAAACTTCGCCGAACGGTTTAGGGATCATCTGCCGACCTCGCCTTCGATAAAGATGCTGCTTGCTGACGCCGACTGTAAACGACCACGCTAAATGGCGGCATTCCGATCGCGATATTTGTCAGCCCAC
>JAPKCG010000482.1 GCA_028823055.1 Sphingomonas bacterium | reverse complement strand
GCGGCCGGAGTAAAATCCGGCCAGTGGTTAGGCTGATTTCCTTTTGGGGAACGGCCGGGAATGTTCGCTGTGGAAGTTTACGCCGCCGTTCGGCATTTCGTGCTTATCGAGCGCAACAGCCAGCGAGAAGCGGCCCGGGTGTTTGGGCTGAGCCGCGAGACGGTCTCGAAGATGTGCCGGTTCTCACTACCGCCGGGCTACACGCGGGTGAAGCCAGTTGCCAGGCCGAAGCTGGGAGCATTGCTGCCGGTGATCGATTGGATCCTGGAGGCGGACGGGACGGCGCCGGTCAAGCAGCGCCATACCGCCAAGCGAATCTTCGAGCGTCTGCGCGACGAACACGGCTATGGCGGCGGCCTGACGGTGGTAAAGGACTATGTCCGGATTGCCCGGGGGCGCCTGCGCGAGACCTTCGTTCCGCTGGCGCATTCACCGGGTCATGCCCAGGTGGACTTCGGCGAGGCGATCGGCGTGATCGGCGGGGTCCGGCAGAAGATCCACTTCTTCTGCATGGACGTGCCGCAGTCGGACGCGCCGTTCGTGAAGGCCTATCCGCGGGAGACGACGGAAGCCTTCCTGGACGGTCACGTGTCGGCGTTCGACTTCTTCGGCAAGGTGCCGCTGTCGATCTTGTACGACAACACCACGATCGCGGTGGCCAGGATCTGCGGCGACGGCCGCCGTGAGCGCACCCGGGCCTTCACGGAACTCCAGAGCCACTACCTTTTTGCCGATCGTTTCGGCCGCCCTGGAAAGGGGAATGACAAAGGGAAAGTCGAGGGGCTGGTGAAGTATGCCCGGTCGAACTTCATGACGCCGATCCCGCAGGCGGCGAGCTTCGACGATCTCAACGCCATGCTGGCGGAGCGCTGCCGGCAGCGGCAGGGCGAAGTCGCCGGACGCCATAGCGAGACGATCGGCGAGCGGCTCGTCGCCGATCTGGAGGCCTTCAAGGACTTGCCGGCGACACCGCTCGAGCCGTGCGAGAAGCGAGCGGCCCGGGTCTCGTCCACTGCCCTGGTCCGCTACCGCTGCAACGACTACTCGGTGCCGACATCGTTCGGCTTCCGGGACGTTCTGGTGAAGGGGTTTGTCGACGAGGTGGTGATCCTGTGTGCCGGCGAAGAGATCGCCCGACACCGCCGCTCCTATGCCACCGGCACCTTCGTCTTCGACCCGCTGCATTACCTGATGCTGCTCGAGATGAAGCCGAACGCCCTCGACCAGGCGGCGCCGTTGCAGGGCTGGGATCTGCCTGAGACGTTCCAGCATCTGCGCCATCTGCTGGAGGCCCGAATGGGCAATCGCGGCAAGCGGGAGTTCATCCAGGTGCTGCGGCTGATGGAGGCGATGCCGATGGGGATCGTGGCGGCCGCGGTCACCGAGGCGATCCGGCTCGGCGCGATCGGGTTCGACGCGGTCAAGCTGATCGCTCTGTCGCGGATCGAACGACGGCCCCTGCGGCTTGACCTCTCTCGATATCCGCATTTGCCGAAGATGGATGTGAAGACAACGGCGGCGGCTGACTATGCCGTTCTGGTCCCCGGGAAGGCAGCATGAGCGGCAAGTCGGGGGCCGATACGATGCCGACGGGAACCATGAGCGGCACGCCGCAGGTCCTGCTCGCGCACCATCTCAAGCAGTTGAAGCTGCCGACGGTTCTGCGGGAGTATGACAAGGTCGCCCGCGAATGCGCCCGCGAGGGTGTCGACCATCCCCGCTACCTGCTTCGCCTGATCGAATTGGAGCTGATCGATCGGGAGCGCCGCACGATCGAGCGACGGATCAAGGCGGCCCGGTTCCCGGCGGTCAAAAGCCTCGACACGTTCGACTTCACCGCGATTGCGAGCCTCAACAAGATGCTGGTGCTCGAGCTGGCGCGGTGCGAGTTCATCCTGCGCCGGGAGAACGTCATCGCCCTCGGCAACTCCGGCACCGGCAAGAGCCATGTGGCCCTGGCTCTTGGACTGGCCGCCTGCCAGAAGGGGCTCACCGTCACGTTCACCACCGCGGCGGCCCTCGTTCACCAGCTCATGGAAGCCCGCGACGAGCGCCGTCTTCTGAAGCAGCAACGCGATCTTCAGGCGGTGCAACTCCTCATCGTCGACGAGCTTGGCTACGTGCCGCTCTCACCGACGGGCGCCGAGCTTCTGTTCGAGGTGTTCTCGCAGCGCTACGAGCGCGGCTCCACCATCGTCACCTCGAACCTGCCGTTCGAGGACTGGACGAGCGTCCTGGGGTCGGAGCGGCTCACCGGCGCGTTGCTCGATCGCCTGACGCACCATGTCCATATCCTGACGATGAATGGCGACAGCTACCGCCTCAAGCAGTCCGCCGGACAACGACGGGCTGCCGCGGCAAGGGCGGAGCAAAACCAGGCCACCGCCGAGACCGTGGATCCCGATACCGGCGAGATCACTGACCCCTGATCCTTAGGATAGACCGCGCGACATAGGAAAGGGCCCGAACGGGCCCTCTCCAATGTCGCGCCCCAGTCGGCCA
>JAPKCG010000481.1 GCA_028823055.1 Sphingomonas bacterium | reverse complement strand
CTGCGTCTATTTTACGCTATCATTTATCGCCATAGCCAAGGCCGAAGCCTCCGGCACGACCGATATAGGCATATCCGTGGGCCGCCGCAATCGCTGGCCTTTCGCTTGCCACAATATCCGATCATAACCGCGTCCGTTATGTTGACCCAACGTTCCCGTTACGCCCTGCGAGCAATGCTATTCCTCGCCGAGGCACCCGCCGGCGGCCCGCCGATCCCGATGACCCGGATCGCTCAGGAAGCGCGCGTGCCGCGCAAATTCCTCGAACTGATCCTCGCCGATCTGCGCGAGGCTGGGCTGCTTCACAGCCATCGCGGCAAAATGGGTGGCTATTGCCTGTCGCGCGCCACCCACCTTATTTCGATGGGCGATATCATCCGCGTGATCGAAGGGCCGCTCGCGCTCGTCCCCTGTGTCAGCCGAACCGCCTATCGCCCTTGCACGGATTGCAAGAGCGAGGCCGACTGCGCGATCCGCCTCGCGATGATGCGCGTCCGCGACGAAACCGCGCGGATTCTCGACGGCACCAGCCTTGCCGATGCGCATGCCGAGGATCTCGCCGCGGCCTGAGCATCGGCGCGATCGTCAGACGCTTCGTGACTGGAGCGAATCGCGGATCTCGCGAAGCAGCGTGACGTCGGCAGGTTCGACCGGCGCGGCTGGTGCAGCAACTTCGGGTTTGGGCATCAAGCGGTTCACGGCCCGGATGATCAGGAAGATGATGAACGCGATGATGACGAAGTTGACCGCTTGGGTGATGAATTCACCATATCCCAGCAACGGAACGCCGGCTTTCTTCAACCCGGCATAGTCGCTGAGCGACCCTGAATAGGTTGTCGGCACCTCGCCCAATCGTATGAAGTAACTCGAAAAATCGAGGCCGCCGAAAATCTTTCCGATCAGCGGCATCAGGATGTCATCGGTCAGGGACGTCACGATCTTGCCGAACGCCGCGCCGATGATCACCGCGATTGCGAGATCCAGGACGTTGCCCCGCATGATAAAGGTCTTGAATTCGTTGAACATTATTACCCTCCCCCGATTCGATCGGCTACACGGGGCGAGACTATCACCGAATCCGCTTTCGCCAAGCCGGTCGGGTGTCCTATATGGATAGGACGCAACAGGAGTATTCTGACATGCAACTACGCCCCATCGCCACTGTCACGCTCGCGGTCGCGCTTGCCGGATGCGGGATTAATTCGATCCCGACCGCCGAAGAAAATGCCAAGGCGCGCTGGGCCGATGTCCAGAACGACTATCAGCGTCGTGCCGACCTCATCCCCAACCTCGTCGCGACGGTGAAGGCGGCGGGCGCGCAGGAAAAGAATATTCTGACCGAGGTGACGCAGGCGCGCGCTTCCGCAACGCAGGTCAAGGTGTCGGGCGACGAGCTTACCGATCCCGCCAAGGTCGCGGCCTATGAACGCGCGCAGAATGCGGTGACGATGAACCTCCAGCGCCTTCAGGAAGCCTATCCCGAGCTGAAGAGTCAGGGTAATTACACGACGCTGATGAGCCAGCTCGAAGGCACGGAAAACCGGATCACCATCGCACGGCGCGATTACAATCAGGCAGTGCAGGAATATAACACGACGATCCGCACCTTCCCCGCAGCGGTCGGCGCGCGCATCTTCTACGGGGCCAAGGCGATGACGCCGTTCACCGCCACGACGCCGGGGGCCGAGGCCGCGCCGAACGTCAATTTCGGGAATGCGAGCTGATCCCCAAGATGACAGGTCTGGCCGCGCTGCTCAGGGTCTGGCTCACCGCGTTCGCGGCGGCCATGCTGTTCGCCGTTGCGGTCAGTCCCGCCGCGGCGCAGACCTTTCCCGAATTCACCGGCTTCGTCGTCGATGCTGCCAACGTCCTGCCCGCGGCGACGAAGGCGGACCTCACGCGTAAGCTCGACGCATTGCAGAAACAGACGAACCGGCAGCTTGTCGTCGCGACGATCCCGGATCTGCAAGGCTATCCGATCGAGGATTATGGCTACAAGCTCGGTCGCGCATGGGGTGTCGGTCTCAACGACGTCAATAACGGCGCGATCCTGTTCATCGCGCCGAACGAGCCCAAGGGCCATCGTGGACCGCGAATCGAGGTCGGTTACGGCCTCGAACCCATCCTGACCGATGCGCTGTCGTCGCAGATCATCAATGAAGACATGATGCCGTTGCTCAAATCGGGTCAGGTGCCGCAGGCGATGGAGGCGGGCACCGACGCGATCGTCGCGCAGCTGACCGCCGCACCTGACGAAGCGAAGGCGCGCACCGACGCGGCGGTCGCCGCATTCGACAAGGCGAACAAGCGCGGCACCGCACGCGGCGACGAAGGCTTTCCGTTCGGCCTCCTGGTCTGGCTGATCATCATCTTGATCGTCATCGGTCTACGCTTCGCCAATCGCAAAGCCGGTCGCCGCTATCGCAGCAGCAGCGGTCGCAGTAGCGCCCTGCCCATCGTGCTGTGGGGCCCCGGCTGGGGCGGCGGCGGCGGTCGCTCGGGCCG
>JAPKCG010000063.1 GCA_028823055.1 Sphingomonas bacterium | reverse complement strand
CGTTCATGTTCGCCCCCGAACTGGGCGTGAAAGCCGGCGTTCGTTATCTCGACCGTAACAGTTCGGGTAATTTTTCCGGCCAGACCTTCAATGAATTGCAGGGTATGGTTTCGCTTGTCCTCAGGCGCTGACCGATGTGTAAGGTGACGCAATGAACGCTATCGATCCCCGGCCCGCCGGCCCCTATCAGCGCTATCCAACCTCGCCGACATCAGGCGAAATGGGGATCGGCGATCTGTTCGGGATCCTGATGCGCCGCAAATTCGTGATCATCGGGGTCACGCTTGCGATCGCCGCTGCGACGATCGCCGCGACGTTCCTGATGACGCCGCAATATCGCTCGACCACGATATTGAAGATCGATCCGTCGTCGCGATCCATCACCGACAAGGCGGACACGTCGACATCGCCGCAGGTCACCGAAGCGCGGCTCGATACCGAAGTGAACCTGATCAATTCCAAACCCAGCGCCTTACAGGTGGTCCAGGCACTCGACCTTGCCAACGATCCTGAATTCGTCAACATGGGCGACCCTGAGGACCGTCGGCTGTCCAGCGCGGTCGATGCCCTGCTCGACCATGTCCAGGTCAAGCGTGAGGCGAGCAGCTATCTCGTTACGATCGGGGCTAATTCGGTTTCCCCCGAAAAAGCGGCGAAGATTGCCAACACCTTTGCCGAAACCTACGTCGCGGGCAGCATCACCGACCGCACGGGCACCGCTGCCTCGCAAGCCGATTTTCTGAAACAGCGGCTCGATACGCTGGGTGGCGAGATCAGCACCGCGGACAATCAGATCGCGCAATATCGCGCACGCGCCGGGCTGGTCGAAAACCAGCAGCAGGGCACGGTAACCGATCAGCAGATCGGCCCGATTTCCGACCAGCTGGCGGCGGCGGAAAGCGACGCGGCAGCCGCGAACGGCGAGTTGCAGGCGGCGCGCGGGCAGATCGCGCAAGGGCAGATCGGCGCAGTATCCGGCGTGCTCAATTCGCAAGTGATCGCCGACCTTCGGCGTCAGCGCGCGGAAGTGGCGCGCAGCCAGGCTGAAATCAACGCGCGCTACGGCCCTCGCCATCCCGAATATGCGCGGGTGACGAGCGAGTTGAATCAGATCGACGCCAATCTTCGCGACGAGGCGCAGCGTATCGTCGGCGGGGTTGCGAGCCGCGCGCGCGCCGCGAATGCGCGCGTCGAAAGCCTGCGGGCGACGCTCAACCGGTTGCGCGGCGAACAGGCATCGAACACGAAGGCGAGCGTGCTCGCCCAATCGCTTGAGCGGCAGGCAAAGTCGAAGCAGGACATGTACGACCGCCTCGCCGAGACACTGCAAGGGGTAAGCCAGCAAGAGCGCGACAATCTGCCTACCGCGCAAGTCGTTCAGCGCGCGGCACCGGCGCTGTCGCCCTATTCGCCCAATCGCACCTTGTTTGCGGCGCTCGGGTTGATCCTCGGCGCACTCCTGTCCCTCGGAATCGTGCTGATCCTCGAATTGATGCAGAATGTGCTGACGTCGGGCGAAGAGCTTGAACGGGCGACCGAGGTGCCGCTGATCACCTCGATACCCCGTCTGTCGGCGGCAATGCTGAAAAACGGCGGCGATCGCGTCTCGCCGGAGGATTTCGTCGTGCGCAAGCCGATGTCGGGCTATGCCGAAGCGTTTCGCGTTATCCGCAACACGATCTCGATTGGCTCGGATGTCCCGGCCCGCATCATCTCGATCGTCTCCGCCGTGCCAAATGACGGCAAATCGACCGTCGCGCTTTCGCTCGCAAGAACGATGGCGATGGCCGGCGACAGCGTCGTTCTGGTCGATGGCGATCTGCGTCGGGGCCATCTGCACAAGGCAGCCGGAGAAGACGTGTCTTGCGGTCTCGTCGAAGTGCTGTCGGGTGACGCCACGATCGATCAGGCGATCGCGCGGGATTCGGAAACGACGCTGGACATCCTGCCGCTGACGAAGAATTCGTTCTCGCCGGTCGATCTGTTCGGCAGCGACCGGATGAAGGCGCTGGTCACCGAACTTGGCGAGCGATACCATTATATCATCTTCGACACCGCGCCGCTGTTGGCCGTCGCCGATGCGCGTATCATCGCCTCGTTGAGCGACGGCGTGATCTATGTCGCACGTGCCGAAAAAACGACGCGCCGTGCCGCAAAGCTCGCGGTCGAGCTACTCCATCAGGATCGATCGACCATCATCGGATCGGTGATTTCGGTCGCATACCGGAAGAGCAGCGTATTCGGCCGCAGCGATCCCGGTTATTATTACGATAAATATCGCGAATATCAGACCGCTTCATAAGGCATAAAGCCGCACCCGTTGATCGATCGACGGGTGCCGCGATGCGATCCACATATATTTCGTGTCGGGCGATATAGTTGGGGCTGGGTCTAAACATGACCCAGACAGCACCAACACGGGATTTGACCTTGGCTCGATCGGCATCGTGGGCCGATCTATTCTTGCGGTGAGTCCAGACTATCTACGTGATCCGAGGGACGGAGCCGCCAATTTATTGCGGATCGCCAACGGTTTTTCCAACCATCCACCCATAACTTAATCCGTCGCGCACAATTTTCTAATAGATAGTTTCATTCGAAAAACCGTCGACCGACGATTTGTCGATAACTCCTATTTTTTAACGTTGATCAGGCATCTTTCTGGCAGCTCCTTCGTATCTACCTTGCTAAGGTGGCGAAGAGCAAAAAGCTTTTGTAAGCTTCTGAACGGTTTAGTGTTCGTTCTGGCCGTAAACGATGATCGCGTTAGGTGTTAAAGAGGGTGGAACTACGAATCGCCGGTGTCCTGATTATCCTGGGGGTCATTGCGATCGCGATGGCCGCGCATCCGTTCGTCACCTATCCGATGTCGCTACGCCTGTTTGCGCCGCGCCGTCGCAAGCTCATACGATCGAATTTCATCCCGCCGTCAGTGGCGGTGTGCATGTGCGCCTATAACGAGGAATCAGTCATCGTCGCGAAGATCGAGGGGTTGCTGGCGACCGCCTCCGCCTATGGTCCCGCGACGATCCACGTTTATATCGATGGTGCCAGCGACCGCACGGCGGAGCTTGCCACCGCCTATCGCGACCGGATCGACCTTGTCGTCTCCAGGGAGCGGATGGGCAAGACGCATGGCATGAACCTGCTGCTGGCGCGCTCGTCGAGCGATTTTGTGATGTTCTGCGACGCCAATGTCATCGCCAAACCCGATTTGCTGACCAAATTGGTCGCCCCTCTTGCCGACGCGGATATTGGCTGCACCACCGCGACACTGGTTTATTCGAACCCCGAAGAAACGCCGACGAGCTTTGCCGGATCGCTTTATTGGGCGATCGAAGAGCGGATCAAACAGATCGAGGCGGAGACTGTCGGCGTCGTCGGGGTCGATGGTGCCAGTTTCGTGATCCGCCGTTCACTTTACCAGCCTGCGCCGATGGGGCTGATCGACGATTTTTACGTGACCATGAAGGTACTGATTGCCGGTCAGCATGTCGGTCGGGTCGACGATGCGGTTGTCGAGGAGCGAAGCGCGGTCGATCCGGTCGAGGAACGCGTCCGCAAGCAGCGGATCACTTGTCAGGCGCTGAAGGTGCATTTCGCGCTTTGGCCTGAAATCAAACGGATGCCCGGCTGGAAATTCTACGGCTATGTCTCGCATCGCCTGATGAAATGGATGATGCCGTTCTTCCTGGCCGCGTCGTGCCTGTTTTTTTCCGCCGCTGCCATCGTGCTGTTCGGGTGGCCGGCCGCAGCCGTGATCGCGGCGGGAATCGCGGTCGTCGTGATCGCTGGCCGGCTGGGGCTGCCGCTGTTCGGCTTCGTGTATTCGGCAATGTTGTCGCTCTATGGCGTGGCGGCGGGTTTTGTTGAGGCGATATCCTCGACCGAGACTTATACAGTCTGGGAACCGGCGAAGTCGGTGAGGTCCAATTCGTCCACCAACGGACTGCTCTGACGAAATCACGCTCTCGGCTGGTGGTTGCGGGGCGAATCGTCTAGACCCGGTGACGACCGATGTGCGGCAATGTTGCCGTCGCGGTCTGGGTCTGGGTTCGTTGGAGCGGCGGGGGACGGGAATGATCGTTTTACGCGCCGCCGCGATCGTTGCGCTCACGATGATCGGCAACGGGGCACCGGATGTTCGTCGCGATACGGGCGAACCGCTCGACCTTTCCGGCTATGTCCAGACCTTTGTCGATGATTTTCAGCGGCCGCCGGCTTTCTATCATCCAACACTCGCCCCAAAGGGCAGATGGAAGACGAATTTCGCGTTCGGTGAGCAGAATCCTGCCATCCCTGGTGCCGAACAGACGCGGACGCTGGCGGGCAATGCCGAACTTCAATATTATGGCGATCCCCTGGCGGGCACGGGGTCGTTCGAATGGAAGCCGGGGCAACTGACGATCGTCGCGCGCGCCAATGACGGGAAGCAGGCCGAACGGTTCGGTGGGCAGCCCTATCGTTCGGGTCTCATCACGACGGAGCGGTCGTTCGAGCAGAAATACGGATATTTCGAGGCTGAGCTGACCCTGCCCGTCGGCCAGGGATTGTGGTCGGCGTTCTGGCTTCTTCCGCGATTCCAGCCCGGCCTTGATCCGCAGCCTGCGCAGGAAGTCGACGTTCTCGAAAATATCGGTCGCGATGGCGAATTCTATGCGACCGTTCATCATGACGACCCGGCCGCGCCAAACCGCAAGCGATCCGACCTCGCCCGGATCAGCGTGCCGTCGGTGGCGACGCGCCATGCTTATGGCGTCCTCATCACCCCGGAAACGATAAGCTGGTATTTCGACCGCCGGCGCGTGCGGACCGTGGCGAATAAGGATTTCGATCGCCCCGCCTATCTCCTCGTCAACCTGGCGGTCGGTGGAACATGGCCGGGGGCACCCGGCACCGAGACGCGCTTTCCGGCACGCCTGGTCATTCATCGGATCCGCGCTTTCGCCTTGCGCGGGGACAAACGCGGATGATGGCGCGACGCGGCGACGCGCGCGTCGCGCCCCCTGGATGACGAGTCCGATCAATCGCGCGTTGGGCACGGCTCATGCGGCAGGGCAGATCAGCGACGAGTCCCCGAATGCCGGGCGACTGCGCATGATGGGGATCACACTCGGACTGCTGTTCGTGCTGTTCGTCGCCGCCGACTATCTGTTCCGACCGACTTTCGTCTCGATCAACGTCGATTCGGATGAGACGTCCCGCGCCACGCCCATGATGGTGTCGGCAATTCACCTTTTCGTACAATTCGCGGTCGCCTTGCCGATCTTACGCATCGTGATGATTGACCGGATCGATCTGCGCCGCCTTTATCCTTATACACTTGCCTGCGGTGCGGTGCTGTTCTTCGGCATCATCAGCCTGATCGCGCACCCGGAAACCAAGGCGTCGGTCAACCTCATCACGCTTGCCTGGTCGTTCGCGATATTCGGCTTGTTGGCGGCGAGCGATTATGGCCGGGGCTTGTGCATCCGTGACGCCTTTGCCGCGATCTCGATCGGCTCCGGCATATTGCTCGTCGTCGTTGCGGTGGAGGCGGAATATAGCTGGGGGCGGCTGGCCGGGCGAGTCGGTCCCAATTATTGGGGCATGATCTCGTTCATCGCATTCGTCACCAGCTTTGCGCTCCCACGTTGGTGGCAGCGGTTACCCTTGTGGGTGGCCGCCATTTACGTTCTCGACCAGACCTCCGCACGCGGCTCGCTGCTGGCGCTGATCATCTCCGGGGGCGTCGTCTACGCGCTTTCGGTCTGGCACGCGCCCAGGCGCCGTCGGGGCTGGATCATCCTGCCACTGATCGCGCTCGCCATCTTGCTCCCGATCATCGTTCCGATCGTCGCGGTCGACGTACTGATGCTCGACGATGCGCGGCGCGGCGTGGGATCGGGCGGCACGGGGCGCAGCATCGCCTGGGGCCAGGCGTTCGCACTGTTCAAGGCGCATCCCTGGCTGGGCGTCGGGTTTCGCCAGCATCGCCAATATATCACCATCGCGAGTTCGGCGCATAACGCCTATCTCGCCGCGCTCGCGGAGATCGGGCTACCCGGCCTGATCGCGTATCTTTGCTTCCTGTTCGGCGCGACGGTCGGTGCGGTGCGTCGCGCGCTGCGTCAGTCGGAGATATATCTCGCCGCAGTGGCAGGGTTCTTCGTCAGCTATATCCTGTTCGGCCTGATCGAGAGTATCTGGCTGACCCTGGGGTCGCCGCTGCCATTTCTGATGGTGCTGCTTGCGGCACAGGCCTGGACCGGATCCAGATCGGACGAAGACCGCTCAAAGCGTGGTGTCCATCTTCATCCCCCGACGCCCCGCGGGCCACAGCCGAGGGTTGGACCCGAATCGCATCGCCGTATCAAGATCGGAAGAGCAGCATGATGTCATCGATTAACGACACGCCCCCCCCGCTGCCGCGCCTGGGGCTTGGCGCATCGCGCATCGGGTCGTTCAACAACCCGCAACCGATGGCGGCGGCCCGGTCGCTGATCCGTGCGGCGATCGATATGGGCGTAACGCTGGTCGACACGTCGAACATCTATGGTCAGGGCGACAGCGAAACGCAGATCGGTCGCGCGATCGAGGGTCGCCGCGATGCGGCGTTCATCGTCACCAAAACGGGCAAGGGCTTTTCCGCCAAGATGCGGATGTTGCGGCCGATCAAGCCTCTGGTGCGACCGTTGCTCGCCGCACGCCGCCGCGCAGCCAAGGGTGGCCCCGGTGGCGGGAGCCCCGGTAACGGGGGAAGCGCGACCACCTCCACCAGCGCAGTCACCGCCCGGCGCGAGAATGAGATGCGGCAGGACTGGCGCCCGACATCCTTCGCCCCCAGCCTTGAAGCCTCGCTCAAAAGACTGAAGACCGACCGCGTCGATGGTTTCCTGTTGCACAGCCCGTCCGCCGACGTGGTGAGCCGTCCCGATGTCGGTGAAGCGCTCGTCAAGTTGCAACGGGAAGGCAAGCTCTGCGAATTCGGCGTATCATGCGACGACATGGCGTGTTTTCGCGCGTCGCTGACGATGGCGGGGCTGACATTGTTGCAGCTGCCCTGGGATGTGATCGTGGCACTTAGCGACGATGATGCTGCCCTGCTACGCGACCGGGGTATTCGCGTCCTCGCGCGTGAGGTTATTCGTCAGCAACCCGGTGTTCCGCCAATCGACGCGGCGCGGCGTGCGGTGGCGCATCCCGTCGTCGACACCGTATTGGTCGGCACAACCAGCGAAGTGCATCTGCACGCGCTGGTCAATGGCCTGATGGGGACCATGTAACGATCGAGCCCTAATCTGCAGTCGGGCTGATAGCGAAAAACACGCCGACGCTCATCGCGCGGCGTGTGTTCGGGCAATCGGCCCGCGTCAAGCGCGGGCCGACCGGCGATACCGTCTTCAGTAAGAGCCGCGGCTCATGGCAACCGCAGGTACGGTGGCCGCGATGATACGCATGTTCGTGCGAACCGAGCGATTGCGACCATAGATGACATCGAAGGCCACACGACGGCGATAATTGACATCATTACGCCCGCTGACCTGCCAAAGGCCGGTGATGCCGGGACGCACGGCGCAATAATGCGCGAAATAGCGACCGTAGCGTGGAATTTCCGCATCGACGATCGGGCGCGGCCCGACCAGGCTCATTTCGCCACGCAGTACGTTGATCAGCTGTGGCAGCTCATCGAAGCTGCTCTTGCGCAGAAAATTGCCGATTTTGGTGATCCGCGGATCGTTCTTCAGCTTATGGTCACGCGCCCATTCGGCGCGAGCAACGGGATCGCGCTCCAGCAATTCCTGTAGCCGGGCGCTCGAATCGGTGACCATCGACCTGAACTTCAGGCAGGGAAATACCCGACCGCCCCGTCCAATGCGGTGATGGGCGAAGACGATCGGCCCGCGATCAGTCATCCACACAAGCGCGGCGATGATCGCCATCAGCGGGAGCAAAAAGACCAATGCCAGTCCTGCAATTACCACATCCAGAGCCCGCAAAATCGAATCGCGATTGAAAATCAGCGCGGGCGAAGACTGCTCGTAGCGGATACGTAGCCGCATTTCCGGATTGGTCATATCGCCATTTCCCCAAGTTCGCTGATCGATTCATTCAGCAGTGCAACAATCGATTCGTTGCAGTGCAATATCAGACATCGGAACTCGACGAAAGATCCTCAATACGCCATTAACCTATAATTCCAACAGAATTTTATCATTTAAGGTTAAAATTTTAAGGTTCTGGCAATAATTGGCCCTTCAGCATCAGCCGATCGATCAGCGGCGTCAGAGGAAGACGGTCAGATTTTTGCAGTGCGGCAAGGGGTTTGCGGCGATGCGGCGCGACCATCCCGGCAACTCGGGCGCGGCTTTCACGCGGCGATGGAACGAGCAGTCACCACGGCGGTCGGCAATATTCCTGGAAATCACACACCGGCCACCGCCGGGCAGCAACGCGGCTTACGGATGCGTCGCATCACATGGGCGCGGCAGTTAACGAGCGGCGCCGAACCGGGCCGCGTCAGATCGTCATATCGTCCGGTCAGATGTGGCGAGCGACCGTAATAATCACCTGCCAAGGCAGGATCGCACCGACCGCCAGCAGTCCGATACGGACGGCCAGCGGATAAAGCACGGTTTCGGGCTCGCTCGGCTGGGCCATCATTCGAAGCGGCGCAGAGGGGGGGCATGATGCCACGACGCGCTCGGGCCGGGGCGAGGCCAGCTTGTGGTCGAGGCTTGGCTGGGCACGCCGCAGCGGCAGATTGCTCGCTCTTCCCATCTTGCCCTCTCCATCGTTGCGTTCAAGGCAACGTGTACGGGTCAATCCTTAAGAATTTCTAGCGAACCGGACTGATGAGAAAGTCACTTTTGTTGCTCGGGCGGTCTTATCTCGACCTGTGGTACGTCCTGCGTCAACGGCACCGAACAGGGATAGCGCAGCTTGAACGAGGCCAGCACAATCGTCGCGCCCTGCCCCCGCAGATCGGCGGGCCGCTTCCGCGCATAATCGATGAAGACGTCGCGCAGATCGGACTGGGCAAGAACGGTCACCGGGCAGAATTCGCGAATGTTCAGCCATATTTCATACGCGCGAACCGAATCATAGACCGCGGCGATATAGGCGAAGCAATAGGAGACGCTGACCGGGCTATCCTCGGTACAGCGGTCGAAGAGCGTACGGCCCGTGACGAAGCCGAGCCCCTGCCCCGCGACCGGAGGCGGTGTGACCTGCGGAACCGGCGCGATCTGTGCGGCGGCAAGCGCAGCGGCGGAAAATAAAGCGAACATGTTCAACCTCTCGGCACCGCGTCAACGCCGTGGCGCGGGGCTATAGGCCAACAAGCGGTCGGCGCAACAATCGATGGCCCGGTATTTGAAGAACCCGCATCTGGTGGTCCGGTAACTCATGCCACCGTCATCCTTCCCGCATCGTCGTTTGGCGACAACCGCGATCTGGGCTAGGCGACATGCGACTGCGGAGGCCCGATTGATTTACCGAACGCGTGAAGGCCGGCCGTCGATCGTTGCCACGGTGGGTGTCGTGGTGCTGCTGATTCTGGCCACCTTCGGATCGCTGGCACTCGATTGGGCCGCGCGGCATCATCGGCCCGCCAGCGTGTCGGAGGGTCAAGTGCTGATCCCCCCGCCGCCCGGCCTGCTCCCCGATGCGACGCTGGTGTCGGACCCGACGCAACTCGCCCGATTGACCGGCGAAGAAGCGCAACGCCGCAATGCCGAGATCGCGGCGACGCCCGACGCGATCGACCCCGCGCAACCATTCAGAACAGCGGGGATCAGCAGCGTCGATCGAAACCGGGCGCTCGATTGCCTGACCGCCGCAGTCTATTACGAGGCGGCCAGCGAAAGCGACGTCGGGCAACGCGCGGTGGCACAGGTCGTGCTCAACCGCGCCCGCCACACCGCCTTCCCCCACACCGTGTGCGGCGTCGTGTTTCAGGGTGCCGATCGGGCGACCGGCTGCCAGTTCAGTTTCACCTGCGATGGCTCACTCAATCGCCCACCCTCGGTGCGCGGCTGGGCGCGGGCGCGGAACGCCGCGGCGGCGGTCTATGGCGGCTATGTCGAACGGTCGGTCGGTCTGGCGACTCATTATCATACCGTCAGCGTGCTGCCTTTATGGTCGCCCAAGCTGGTGAAGCTGGTGACGCTGGGCGCGCACATCTTTCTGCGCTGGCCGGGGGATTGGGGCCGCCAGGTGGCTTTCAATACGCGCTATACCGGCGGCGAACCGGCGGTGGGTGACGCAGCCGGTTCGCTGGCGAGCGATGAACCCGCGCTGGCCGACGTCATTTCCAACGCGACCGCCGCCGACAACCCCCTGCCCAAACAATGGGACCGCCCGCTCCTGCGTCCCGAGACGGCGGATGCGCCCGCCAGATCGACTGCCCAACCGGCCGTGGGAGTCGACGAGCGGCGGATTTTGGGCATCGATCCGCCGACCGCCGCCCGACCGGACCAGAAGAGCCCGGCCGGAACGACGCCGCAATAGGCAAAGCGCGGCTCAGGTCGGGCGGGTCAGGCGTCCAGCGTCGACCAACCCGCTGCGCTGGATGCGACGCGTGCCGCTTGCGAGCAGATGCAGTCCATCCGACGTCACCTTCTCGCCGCCCTCGCCCACCACGAAACGACCACTGTCGATCGCGCTTTCATACGCGGCAGCGGTATCGAACACATCGGCGAGGCCCGCGACCCGCCGCGCCCGCAATGCGGCGTTGAGCGTGCGTCGCTCACCGTCCTGCGCGAACGGAGTCTGGTTGGCGACACTTGTCCAGTCGTCGCTTGAGCTGGTGCGCGGCCCGATCGTGGTCCAGGCGATCGGCTTTCCCTTAAGCGATGGCGACTCGGCAAGCGTCGCGATATCCGCAAGAATCGATGCCGCGGTGCGGTTTCCAAGCAGATCGTTGATCGCGTAATTCGCGACGATATGGCTGGCATAGGTCGCCAGCGCGAGGCGACGGGCGTTCGCCGTCAGGAATTGATCGAGCCGCTCGCTCGCCGTGCCGCAATTCACATAGGCCATGCGAGGACCGATCGAGCGGGCCAGTTCGCCCAGATCGCCCGCCGCATCGCCAGTATCGATGCCCGGAGCGGACGCGCCACCTTTCACCCGGCTGTCGCCGATCAGCAGCGCAGAGGCGCGGCGGGTATCGCCGACGATCAGACAGGGGCCGAAGCTGACCGACGTCGGCGTGGCGCTGATCGTCCCCGACACTGTCTTATCCGCCAGACCCGATTGCGCATATTCGACCGCGTCACCCGCGCTTCCCAACGCACTATCGGCGAGTGAATTGAGAATGATCCCCGCCGAGAATTCACCATAGCCGCGAATGGCGAACCATTCCCCGCTTTTCAGTGGCGTTGCGAGCGGCAAGGAATCGCTCAACGGCGTCTGGCCGCCATCCGCAACCACGGGACTGGTGGCGGTGCCGCCCCAGGTGAAAGGCTGGATAGTCCCGTCGAGTCGCTCGATCGCCGCACGGAATATGGCGGTCCCGCCGCTCCCCGCTTCGAGCGCGACGTTGTTCGCGATCCAGTTGGGAAAGGCGATCTGGATGCTGGCGACGGCGTCGCGCGCGATGTGCCAACGGCGAAACGCGACCTGACGATACGCGCTGTTGATCAGGCTGGGAATGTTGAGGCGGGTGGCGACCAGTCCCTTATAAGGTGCAGGCCGGGCGGCAAGCGCGAGACCCCGCGCGACATAATCGGCGCTCATTGGCCGATCCGATAGGCTGGTGCCCCGACGGCAATGTCGCAGCTGAGATAATAGGTCGCCCCGGCCCCGCTTTCCTCGGCAACGGGTTCGTTGCCGGCGGCGGTAAACACCGCCCAGCTCTGGCCGGCCACCGTCAGGCCGAGCTTGGTGACGCCGCCGTCGACTGAGCGCAGCGTCCGCACCGTCCCGGTAAAACTGCCCTCCAGCGACACCCAGACGGCGCGCCCAGGCACGGCAGCGAACGGGCCGATCAGCGATTTGCCCGGGGCGAGTATGCCCGTCAGCGCCACCG
>JAPKCG010000062.1 GCA_028823055.1 Sphingomonas bacterium | reverse complement strand
AGGAAACCGGCGCGGCGCAATATTTCCGCGAGGCACGAATCACCCCGATCTACGCGGGGACTAATGGCATTCAAGCCGCCGACCTGGTCGGGCGCAAACTGGGCCTCGACAATGGCGGCGCGTTCGCCGCGCTGATCGCCGACATGCGGGCAGAAGCGCGGCACGCCCGGCTCGTCACGCTACTCGATGCGTGCGATGCGGCGGGACGTCGACTCCAGACTGCCGATGCCGATGACCGGCTTGCGGCAAGCTATCCCTTCCTCACGATGCTGTCGGTCGCGACCTGCGGGTGGCTGATGGAGCGCGAAAGCCGCGCCGTGGATGACAGCGAGTTCGGACGGATGAAGGCGGCGACCGTGCGATTCTATCTAGATCAGATCGTGCCCGAAGCCTTGGGCCTGGAGGCTGCTGCAAACGCGACCGCAGACGTGCTCTATGCGATCGAACCCGAAGCGTTCGCGGCCTAATCCATTCCCGCGCGGATCGCGGCACCCGCCAGAAAGGGCGCGCCCGCGACGAGCAGCAGGCTGACCGCCGCGAGCAGTTTCAAGGCACCCGATCCGTCCTGAAGCGCGCCCGCGCCGAAGATCAACAGCGGGATTGCAAGCGGCAACATGACGAGCCCCGCCACTGCACCCGCCCCGCGCAGTCCGGCAACGAGCGCGCCCGTCGCCACCGCGAGCGCGGCAAGACCGGGCGTGCCGATCGCGAGCCCCGCCTCGATCATCAGCAGCGTTTTGGCACTGAGGTCGAGCAATGCGGCAGCGACGACCGCCGTCAGCATCAGCGGCGGCGCGAAGGCGAGCCAGTGCGCGCATGTCTTTGCCGCGGCGACCGCCGCCATCGACACGCCCCGCACCGCGAGTTGATCGAGCACGCCCGCGTCGAGATCGGGACCGACAAGACGCTCGACCGGCAATAACGCTGCCAGCAATGCCGCTGCCCAGATCACGCCGCCCCCGACCCGCGCGAGCAAGGTGGCATCGGGACCGATTGCGAAGGGAAACAGCGTTGCGACGAGCAGGAAAAATGAAACGATCAGCGTTGATCCGCCTGTCGCATAGGCGCGCCGCGTATCGCGGATGATCAACGCGACGATCATCGCATCATGCCAAGTGTCACGACGGTCGCGTCGATCATCTTCACCGGCTGGTGGGTCGCGGTCAGCGCGATACCGCCGCCCGCACGATGACCCGCGATCAATGTTTCGAGGACCTCGATCGCGCCGCTGTCGAGCCCGTTGGCGGGTTCGTCGAGCAGCCAGATTTTCGCATCGCTCGCCAGCACCCGCGCCAGCGCCGCACGCCGCCGCTGGCCCGTCGACAAGATCCGCACCGGCGCATCGGCGAGAGCGCCAAGTCCCAGCACATCGAGTGCGGCATTCGCCCGGTCGCCGATCCACAAGCCGAGCGCCTTGCCCAGCGAACGTTCCGGATCAAGTGCATGCGCCTCGGTCAGCAACGCCACCTGGCCGTTGCGGGTCACCCTCCCGCTCTGCGCGCCAAGCAACCCGGCGGCGATTCTGACAAGCGTCGATTTGCCGACGCCGTTTGGCCCCGACACCAGCGCGGCATCGCCGGGACCGAGTGCGAACGAGACGTCTTCGAACAGCAATCGCCCGCCGCGCGCGCCCGCCACAGTCTCGAACCGCAGCAAGGTCAATCCGCTACCGCGTCTTCGAGCGCGTGCATGTCATCGTCCGACAGGCCGAAATGATGGCCGATCTCATGGATCGTCACATGCCGGATCAGGTCATCGAGCCGCACCCCGGTTTCGCACCATTCCGCCAGGATCGCCTGACGATATAGGTGAATACGATCGGGCAGCGCACCCGATTCCATCGACGATTTCTCCCCGACCGGACGGCCGTGATAGAGGCCGCTCAGTTCCAGCGCGTGGTCGATACCGAGCGCGCGCAACGTCTCGTCATCGGCATATTCCTCGACGATCAGCACGACATCGCCCAGATGCGCGCGAAACTGATCGGGCAGCCGCGCCATTGCGTCGCGCGCGCATGTTTCGAACGCGGCGGCATCGGGCGCTTCGTTCAGAGGGGCTTGCCGGGTCATCCCCCCCGACATAGGCCGGGCCGATCACGAGCGGCAAGGAACATCACATCATGGCGATCGAACCCCTGAACGAAACCGAACGCGCAGAGGCGCTCGATGGCCTGCCCGAATGGGATTATGACGAAGCGCGCGATGCGATCACGCGGACCATCGTGTTTTCCGATTTCGTCGAAGCGTTCGGCTTCATGACGCAGATCGCCCTGATGGCCGAAAAGGCGGACCATCATCCCGAATGGAAAAATGTCTATAATCGCGTCGAGATATTGCTGACGACGCACGATGCGGGCGGGTTGTCCGACCGCGACATCGATCTGGCGAGCGCGATCGACGGGGTGCTCGGCGAGGAATAAGCCCGGCGCTAGCCCTCGCCCCGACCCGCCCGCATCCGCTTGCGCAGACTGCCCGGCATCCAGCGGGCGGCGAAGGCCATGCGGTGCGCGGTCTTGCCGACGAAGGTGTGGACCTGATTGCCATGGACCGCGTCCCATGCCGCCTCGGCGACCTTGTCGACGCTGGTCAGTTCGAGTCCGGCGGCGGTGACGGTGTCGCGAATTGAATGGTTAGTGCGTCCAGCCACGCCATCGAGCAGCGGGGTTTCGATAAAGGCCGGGACAATCGCGCGGACCTTCACGCCCGCCGCATGCCATTCGCCGTCGAGCGCCTCGGTCAGCGCACGCACGCCGAACTTTGTCGCCGAATAGGTCGCCAGCCCCGCCGATCCGTAAATCGCGGAGGCCGACGCGGTATTTAGCAGACATGATCCTGGCGTCTTGGCGAGATAGGCATAGCCGATCCGCGCGCCATTGATGACCCCCATCAGGTTGATCGCGACCGTCCTGTCGAGTTCATCAAAGCTCGCCTCCGCCAGCGGCCCGCCCGTGCCGATCCCGGCATTGTTGAAAAGCACGTCGAGCCGACCACCACTGACTACGCCGAAGTCGTCGAGGCAGGCGACCCACGCATCGCGATCGCGCACATCCATCACGTAACGGTTCGTTTTCGCATCGCCGAGCAGTGCGATCGTCTCATCGAGCCCGCGCTCGTTGACGTCGGCGACGCCGACACGCCAGCCGCGCTCCGCGAACAACCGTGCCGTCGCGCGGCCGATGCCTGACCCGCCGCCGGTGATGAAGATCGTCTTGATATCGCTCATGTCTCTCTCCTGCATCGTTTGACGCTTGGCCCAGCTTCGCGCATCGTCACCACCGATGCCAGCGGATTCGATTGCATTTGAAAACCTGACAAAGCGCTTCGGCGACACGATCGCGGTCGATTGCGTGTCGCTGACGATCGATCCGGGCAGCTTCGTGGCCTTAGTCGGCGCTTCGGGATCGGGCAAATCGACGTTGCTCAAGATGGTCAACCGCTTGGTCGAGCCGAGCGACGGCAGGGTTATGATCGGCGGAGTCGATGTCGCAAGCGGGGCCGCGTCCGCCTTGCGCCGCGGGATCGGCTATGTTTTCCAGGGGATCGGCCTGTTCCCCCACATGACGGTCGCGGAGAATATCGCGATCGGCGCCAGGATTGTCGGTGATAGCGTCGATGTCGGGGCGCTGCTCGATCAGGTAGACTTGCCGCGTGATGTCGCAACGCGGATGCCCGATCAATTGTCGGGGGGTCAGCGTCAGCGTGTCGCGATCGCGCGCGCCATCGCGCCGGGCGCGCGCATCCTGTTGCTCGACGAGGCGTTCGGCGCGCTCGATCCGGTCACCCGCGACACGCTCGGCAGCGAAATCCGACGGCTGCATGGCGAACTCGGTCTGACGACGATCCTCGTCACGCATGACATGGCAGAAGCGCTGCTGCTCGCCGACCGCGTGCTGGTGATGAGCCGCGGACGCATCGTCGCCGACGCAACGCCGGGCGAGCTTGCGGGCGGTGGTGGGGGTGAGGAAGCGCAGGCGCTTGTCGCGGTCCCGCGTGCGCAGGCCGAACGGCTGCGGGCGTTGGCGCAATGAACGGTGCGCCTTTTTTCGACGCGCTTCACCGTGTCCCCCCGCTCTTGGCGCAACATGTCCTGCTGGCTGGCTGTGCATTGCTGCTCGGCATCGCGATCAGCTTGCCGCTTGCGATCTGGTCGTCACGCAGCGATCCGGTTTCCCGCGTCGCGCTGGGTTTTGCGAGCCTTGTCCAAACGATCCCCAGCCTCGCGCTGCTTGCGCTGTTCTATCCGCTGCTGCTCTGGCTTTCCGGCATCGTTGGTGGCGGCATCCCGGCGCTCGGTTTTCTGCCGTCGCTGATCGCACTGACGTTATACGCGCTGCTTCCGATCCTTCGCAACGGGGTCGCGGGGCTGCGGGGCATCGATCCGGCAATACTTCAAGCGGCCGATGCGGTCGGTATGACCGCCGCGCAAAAGCTGCGTCTGGTCGAAGCGCCGCTCGTCGCCCCCGTTTTGATCGCCGGCATCCGCACCGCAGCGGTCTGGACGATCGGCGCGGCGACGCTGTCGACGACGGTCGGACAGCCCAGCCTCGGCGACCTCATCTTCGCCGGGTTACAAACGCAGAACTGGGCGCTGGTACTGGCAGGGTGTGTTGCCGCCGCCGCCCTGGCGCTTGCGGTCGATGCGCTGATCGGGTTGATCGAACGCGGCTTGTCGGTGCGCCGACGCGGGCTGTGGGCAACGGGTCTCACGCTGCTCGTTGCGGGGCTCGCCATCGCGACGACGCCGCTCTGGGCGCATGGGTCCGACCGACGCACCGTCGTCGTCGGGGCCAAGAATTTCGCCGAGCAATATATCCTCGCGCGCGTCATCGGCGACCAGCTGGAGCGAGCGGGCTATGACGTCGAATATCGTGACGGCCTTGGCTCGGCGGTCATCTTCGGCGCTGTCGCCGGCGGCGATGTCGACGTTTATGTCGACTATGCCGGGACGATCTGGACGAACGAAATGAAGCGTCAGGATGTCCCCGCGCCTGCCCGGATGCTCCCCGCGATCCGCGATTGGGCGGCGCGAACTCACGATGTCGGCTTGCTCGGCACGCTCGGCTTCGAGAACGCTTACGCCTTTGCGATGAAAGAAGATGCTGCGCAGCGGCTGGGCATCGCGAGCCTTACCGATCTGGTGTCGAGGGCACCGCAATTAGCGCTCGGTAGCGATCTGGAATTTCTCGAACGCCCCGAATGGGCGGCGGTGAAGGCAAGCTACCCCCTGCGCTTCGCCAGCGCCACGCCGTTCAGCCCGACCTTCATGTACCGCGCGCTGGAAAGCGGGCGAATCGATGTCATCACCGCCTTTTCTTCGGACGGACGGATCGCGGCGGATCGCCTCGTGACGCTGACCGACCCGCGCCACGCGATTCCCGGCTATGACGCGATCCTGCTCGTCGCCCCGAAATGGCGCGACAATTCCCGTTTCGCCGCAGCACTCAAACCACTGGTCGGAAAGATCGATGTCGCGACGATGCGGCGTGCCAATTACATGGTCGATCGCGATGCCGACAAGCGGTCGCCCGAAAATGCCGCCAAATGGCTCGAAAAAGCGATCGGGCTCTAGCGATCAGAAGAAGAGTTTCCGAATGCTGAGCCGGATCGTCCGGCCAAGCGGATCAAGATAACTCGGCTGGAAGCTTACTGGGACCGTGCCGGTCGCATCGGTCACGCGCTGGCGCTGGTTGAACAGATTGTCGACGGAGAGCGACACGCGCGTGCCACGCAGAAACGGATGCGCCTTCACCCATTCGAGCTGCCCGCCCAGATCGCCGAACAATCGCAGATCGACCGTGGTCAGCGATCCGAAGTTAAGTGGCGTCGGATTAGCCACCGTCCCGCCATTGACCCGCGTCCCTTCGCGATAATTGCCGGATAGCCGCGCGCCGATGCCATTGTTGAAGTACCCCGCCTGCACCTCGACCTCATTGCGCGGCTGACCACCATTCTGGCCGATCGCATCGCCGTCGAGCAGGTCGAGACGTGGCCCACCATTCGCCACCAGCACCGAATCGGTCAGGTGGAGCGTGTGATAGACCGCGAACTGAAGCCGTCCGCCACCGCCGCCACGTCCCCCACGACCACCGGGTCCGCGGAAGCCGCCGCCGCCCGGACCACCGGGGCCGCGACCGTTAGCGCCCTCGGCGGGGGGCGGGCCGTCACCCGTTGGCGGAGGGGGCGTATCCCCCGATGCCGGCGGTGGTGCCGTCTGTTCGGTCGAAGTCGGCGCCCCTTGTGGCTGGGCGGGACGATCGCCCTCTGCGGCGCGGCGACGCTGGCCGGGAATGCTCATGCCCTCGAACGGATTAGGCCCCTTGCCTGCGCGATACGCCTCGATCTGCTTTTGCAGTTTCGATTTCAGCGGCTGGGAAAAATTGATGCCCCAGCGAATGTTCGAATTTTCCGTCCGCGCATAGTTGATCGGACGTGTATCGAGCTGGGTCAGATTGCCCGCGATGTCGCGGATGAAGCGCCCGGGAAACGCCGCCTCGATCGCTGCGGTCGGCGTCGGAAAGCCCGCAATCGGATCATCCGTCCGTTGCCGCGTATAATTGGCGGTCAGCGTCAGGTCGGTCTTGTCGAGCGGTTTGACCGTCACACCGATCTTGTCGACATGACGATTGTCAGCGCGCAGGAAAGGATTGCCTCCGGTAATCGCCGTCACCGTTGCGGTCGTGCCCGCGATATAGTCGAACACCCTGACATTGGGGGTCGTTATGACGGGATTGCCGAGCTGCTGCGGACTGGGGGCCTCATCCTGATCGGATACCGACCCGATGATCCGCACCGCCTCGATCGGCGACCAGTTCGCACCGAATCCGTAGGTGTAGAGCGAACCGAAATCGGACAATTGCTCGATCGCGGCATTGCCGTTGATCGACAGATCACCGATTCCCGCCAGCACCCCCTTTGACCGGCTCGCGATCGGCAGGTCGATGGTGACTTGCGCATTGCCACGCCGCCGCGAAACGTCAGCGGACTGGATCAATCCGCTGCGATTGGAATTGCTCGAAAAACCAATGGTCTCGCCGGTCAGTCGCACGCTCGTCGACACCGCACCTGCCGGTAGCGAGAACGGCGATCCGTTGACCAGCGCATCGATCTTGCCGTCGTTCGAAATCGACGAACCGCGATTGTAGAAACTGCCGCCTAGATCACTGGGCGCGAACGGCCCGGCGGGATTGGCGGTCGGATCTCCCGCATCGATCCGCGCCTGATACGCACTGCTGTCGAGCCCGGTTTCACTGAAATTCCGGCTGTCGACATGATCGTATGCGCCCGTCAGCGTCCATTGCCAGCCCGACACCGCGCCGTTCAGCGTCGTACCGAGATGCCCGGTGATCGACCGACTATTCTGCGCAAGTGGCGTGAACCCCGCGCCGCCGAACACGCCGGCGATGCTCGTCGCCTGGCCGCCGGTCGCGAAGGGAGAGGCCGCCGGCACGAGAAACGTCGCGCCGGGAAAGCCGTTCAGCCCCTTGCTCTCGCTCGATTCGATCGCGCCGTTGAACGTCGCCGACACATCGCCGAAATTGCGCGCATAGACCGCATTCTGTTGCAATTGCCGCGTGAACGGCAGCAGCGTGCGAAACGGACGCTGGTCGAACGCCACCGCTCCACCCGATGCTGTCGTACCGGTCGATACCGGGGCGAGAATATTACGTTCGGATTCGGTCAGCGATTCGGCAGTCTGGAATTCGCTATGCAGTTGCAGGCGCCCGCCATTGCGGATGGTCAGCAGATCCAGCTCCAGTTCGGGGCTGTTGCGGCCGCCCTCGGTCGCGATCTTGTCAGTGATTTCTGCGGTCGTCGCGCGAAAGCGGTTGCGCAGAACGATGTTGATGACCTTCTGATCTGCGCGATAGCCATATTTGAGCGCGACCTCCTCCGCCAATATGTCGACGCGAGCGATCGCTTCGGTCGGTATGTCGCGGATTTCGCGAAATCCCGCGATGCGCTTCCCGTTAAGCAAAACGACGGGCGGACCGCCAACCCCGCTCGTCGTCTGCGGTGCCAGTTCGGTCAGCAGGTCAGCGACCGAACTGACGCCGTAACTGCGAATGTCGGCCGGCCCCAATTGCTGTTCGGGAGGAATGTCGCCGATCACTGCGCCAGGCAGGCCACGCTGACCCTCGACGATAATATCTGGTTCGTCGGAGATAACGGGTTCGGGATCGGCGGCGGCATTTGATGCCGTCGCGGGCGGGACCGCCTGTTGCGCGCTCGCCAGCGCAGGCACGCTCGTCGCGATCAGGAACAGGAACATACGCATTACACACCGCCTTTTGCTGGAGAGCGCGGCGAGTAGAACCCAATTGTCGCAGAATTGTGCCTGTCAGGCGGCAAGTCTATCGCGTTGCGGCACGATCGGCGCGAGCGCATCCAGAAACTGCCGTGCGCTGGCGGGCCAGCTGAAACGCGCGGCATAAGCGGCGCACCGCCAGCGCGGACGGTTCAGCGCCGCTGCGATCGCGACATCGATGTCCTCATCCATCGCGCCGACCCGATCGTCGATAACGTCGATCGGACCTGCGACGGGATAGGCCGCGACGGGGGTGCCGCACGCCAACGCCTCCGCCATGACGAGCCCGAACGTATCGGTACGGCTGGGGAAGACGAGAACGTCGGCGGCACGATACGCCGCGGCGAGAGCCGCACCGTGGCGCGCGCCCAGAAAATGCGCGTCGGGGAATCGCCGTTCCAGATCGGCGCGGGCTGGGCCGTGACCGATAACGACCTTCGTTCCCGGATGGCGCGAGGCGAGAAACGCTTCAATATTCTTTTCGACCGCGATGCGTCCGACATAGAGCTGGATCGGCCCGTCGAGCGCACGAATGTCGGGGTCGCGCGCACCATCGCTGCCGAATACCGAAAAATCGACCCCGCGCCCCCACGGGCGCGATCGTACAATCCCGTGATCGGCGAGCGTCGCGGCGACCGTCGGCGTCGATGACAGCACCGCCTCTGCCGGCGCATGGAACCAGCGAATATACCGCCAGATCCATTCCGGGTCGGCCCCCGTGCGCGCGGCGACATAATCGGGAAATTGCGTGTGATAGGCGGTGGTGAAGGGCAGACCCCGGCGCAGACAATATTTGCGCGCGGCAAGGCATATCGGCCCTTCGGTCGCGAGATGGATACCCTCCGCTCCGAAAGCCTCGATTCGCCGTCCGACGACCGCGCTGCGGGCAAGCGCCAGCCGGATTTCAGGATAGGTCGGGCACGGCATCGACACGAAGCTGTCGGGTGCGATCACCAGCACCTCATGCCCCATCGCCTCGACTTCGGCACGGACCGATTGCAGCGTGCGGACGACGCCATTGACCTGCGGGCTCCAGGCGTCGGTGACGATGGCGATACGCATCGGCGTTTCCTTCGTTCTGGTTGCTCAGGCGGCGATCGCGACGACCGGCATAGGGGCCGTTGACGTGCGCGCCGCGATCTCGTCGGCCCAGCTCAGGATTTCCATCCGCCCGTCATGATGTTCGACCAGCGCAGTGCAGCCTTCGACCCAGTCGCCATCGTTGAAATACTGGATGCCGCCGATCTCACGCGCTTCGGCGGTATGGATATGCCCGCAGACGACACCATCGACGCCGCGAGCGCCTGCGGCATGTGCGACGATTTCCTCGAAATGCGAGATGAAGGCGACCGCGTTCTTGACCTTCGCCTTCGCGTGTTTCGACAATGACCAATAGGGCCGGCCGAGCCGCCGTCGTCCGGCATTGACCCAGCGGTTGAGCGCCATCAGCGCGGTGTAGGCGGTGTCACCGAGAGAGGCGAGCCAACGATGCGCGAGCGTGATCGCATCGAATTCGTCACCGTGCAGGATCAGCAGCCGGCGCCCGTCCGCCGTCTCGTGGATCGCCTTGCGCCGGATCGCGATGCCACCAAAGTCCAGCCCCGAAAACTGGCGGAACATCTCGTCGTGATTGCCGGGGATGTACACCATCCGCGTACCGCGCCGCGCACGTTTGAGCAGGCGCCAGACGACATCATTATGCGCCGCGGGCCAGTAGAATTTCTTCTTAAGCCGCCAGCCGTCGATCATGTCGCCGACCAGATACATCGTATCGCTGTCGACATGATCGAGGAAGTCGATCAGCAGATCGGCATTGCACCCGCGCGTGCCCAGATGGACGTCGCTGATCCAGATCGTTCGATAACTGCGCCGTTCGACCATCTTTTCGGGAATGGTCGGCGTCGAATGCAGGAAATCGGCGATATCGGTGACGTTTTCGAATGGCGGCATCGGCTGGCTCCCCGGCTGTCGCTCGGAGCATATGGCCGATAATTATGTCGTGCGTGTCTCACGCTGGTGACGGTTGCATGCCAGATCGATGACGGTTCGGGGTCAGTCGTTCGCTTCTTCCTCCAGCGCGAACGTCTCGATCCGGCGGAGCATCGACATGAATTGTTTGACCTCCGCCCGATCGAACCGCGCGAACAATCGCGCTTCGAGGTCGAGCGCCTTGGGCGCGACCGCATCATACAGCGCTTCGCCCGCTGCCGACAGTTTCAGCAGGTGAGAGCGTCGATCGGCGGGATTGCCGCTGCGCGTCAACAACCCACGGTCGACCAGCGCGATCGCGGCGCGGCTGACGGTCACCTTGTCCATCCGCGTCCGCCGTCCGATCGCCTGCTGCGTGACGCCATCGCCCTCAGCGATGACGGTGATCAGCCGCCATTCGGGAATGCTGAGCCCGAACAGCGATTCGTAAATCCGCGCAATCCCGTCGGATACGATATTCGAGGCGATCGACAGTCGATAGGGCAGGAAGTCGTCGAGAACGAGCCGGGTCATCGCACCGATCGTATCGACCACGACCGATTTGGCAATCACGCGCCGATATGGTATCAAGAGATACTATATAATCTTTTCTTCGGAATTTGTCTCAAGGAGACGCAGCATGGACCATATCGACGTCAACCCGATGGGGCTCGACGGTTTCGAATTCTGCGAATTCACCTCGCCCGATCCCGACAAGCTCGCCAGCCTGTTCGAAGCGATGGGCTTCGTCCCCGCCTCGACCCACCCGACCAAGCAGGTAACGCGCTACAAACAGGGTCGCATCAACCTGCTCCTCAACCGGGAGGACGGGGGCCACGCCGCGCAGTTCCGCAAGGACCACGGCCCGTCGGCGAGCGCGATGGCGTTCCGCGTGCAGGATGCGAAGGCCGCCTATGACGCCGCGATCGACCGCGGTGCCAAGCCTGCGCCCGAGGGTGCGGCGCTGGAGGGGATACCCGCGCTCGAAGGGATCGGCGGATCGATCCTGTATCTCGTCGACCGTCACGGTGCGAAGGGCGCGATCTATGACGCGTGGGATCAGGTTCCCGGTGCTGCGGAAGCGGAGGCTAAGAACAATGTCGGGCTCGATATTCTCGACCATCTGACGCACAACGTCCGCCGCGGTCAGATGCGCGTCTGGTCGCAATTTTACGGCCAGATCTTCGGATTCGAAGAGCAGAAATATTTCGATATCAAGGGTAAGGCGACGGGTCTTTTCAGCCAGGCGATGATCGCGCCCGACAAGGCGATCCGCATCCCCCTGAACGAAAGCCAGGACGATAAGAGCCAGATCGAGGAATTCATCAAGGATTACAACGGTGAGGGTATCCAGCACCTCGCGTTGACGACCGATGACATTTTTGAAACCGTTGAAAAACTGCGCGATCGCGGTGTCAAACTGCAGGACACGATCGAGACCTATTACGAACTCGTCGACAAGCGTGTGCCCGGTCATGGCGAGGACCTCGAACGGCTCAGGAAAAACCGCATCCTGATCGATGGCGATGTCGCCGACGAAGGCATTCTGCTTCAGATCTTTACCGAGAATATGGTCGGCCCGATTTTCTTCGAGATCATCCAGCGCAAAGGCAATGAAGGCTTCGGCAACGGCAATTTTCAGGCGCTGTACGAAAGCATCGAACTCGACCAGATTCGTCGCGGCGTCATAACCGTCGACGCCTGATCGAGGTTTGAAGAAACGTCGGTGCCGGACGGGAT
>JAPKCG010000480.1 GCA_028823055.1 Sphingomonas bacterium | reverse complement strand
CGCTCATGCGAGCGACAGTTCGTTTCCGAGCGATCATGTGGCCATCATGGCCGCGGTGGCCGCAACGCTCGCGCTGTGCGGAAGGGTCCAGATCGCAGCGCTCACGACCGCGGCGACCTTGCTCGTCGCCTGGTCCCGTGTGGCGATCGGCATTCACTTTCCGATCGACATTCTAACTGGTGCCGGGGTCGGCATCCTGGCCGCCGCCGCCGTGAGCGTCCCAAGAATCGAGCCGTTCATCGAGTTCGTTCAACGGCTCGTTGAAGCTGTTTCGGCCGCCCTGGGAATCGACAGACTTACAGCGGCGTTGCGCCGAACTTCCGTCGATAATTAGTAGGCTTGCTGTCGAGCGAATCCTAACCAGGAGCTGATCGCGTTTCACAGACCTGATAGCTCCTCAGCCATAAAGAAAGCAGATCCGGGACGAATGGGCTGTTCAGGCTCGTAGGGGATTGGCGCGTTCTGGCATCTCGCGCCGAACTCAGGCCTGATGCTCGCGTAAATTTTGGCCCCTGTACCCGACGTAAGTGCTCCATGTTCACATGCGGCTGGCTGCTTGATGCCGATCAACCTCTGCGCCTTCCATGAGGAATTTCGTTATCATCCAGCCATCCAAATCGCGACCAAACCAACAGTGCCTACAGCTATCCGCCAGTATGCGAACGGCGCGAAGCCGTGCCGAGACACGAAATCCAGGAGCAGGCGCACCACGACTACGCCGGTCACGAACGCCGCAAAGAAGCCCACTCCAATCTGGACTGCATCATCGGCGGTCAGCAAATCCCGATTCTGGAAAAGATCATAGGCGAACGCGCCGGCCATCGTCGGCATGGCCAGAAAGAACGAGAATTCCGCCGCCGAGCGCTTGTCGGCGCCCATCAAAAGTGCCCCCGCAATCGTCGCTCCGGAGCGAGAGACCCCGGGCACCATCGCCAGACACTGAAAGATTCCCACCTTCAGGCAAAGCGGCAACGGGTATCGCACGATGTCAAAATATCTTGGCTGCGTGGTCATTCTGTCGATCGCGAGAAGCGCGACGCCGCCCAGAATGAGCGTGATGCAGATCAGTATCGGAGATTCGAACAGTACTGTCTTGATGAAGTCGTGCGCGAGAACGCCGACGATAGCAGCGGGCAGGAAAGCAATGAGGATTCCGGCGACGAAGTGCTGGACCCTGCGATCGCGAGGCAGATCGATCAGCATCTGCCAGAGTCTCCTGAAATATACGCTGACCAGTGCCAGCACCGCCCCCAACTGGATCAGGACCTCGAACGTGTGACCATTGCTCTTGAAGCCGAGGAAGTGACCGAGAAGCAGGAGATGGCCGGTCGAGGAGACCGGGATGAACTCCGTCAACCCTTCCACAACGCCAAGCGTCAGGGCGAGTAATAGATCAAACATCTGAATACCTTGCCGATGCAGATTACTGGGTGCCCCGTCCCGATCAAGGCAAGTGCACGAGCACCGGGAGATAGCCGGACGTTTGCAGCCAGTCGATCGCCTCGAAGAGCGGCACGACCGCCGCGAAGGCTAAGCCGTCAACAAGGGTGCGTAGGAAAAGCTCGGGCCGCGTCCGGAGCCATTCAGCATCGCGCCAGTTCCGCAGGCGCGGGCCAAACCTCGGTACGCGGGAAACGTACGATTGATACGCGGGGCCGAAGCAGCGGGCGAGAGCAGCTTCTTCGATAAGCACGACAGGACGGAAGACGGCAATTGCCAAGGCCGCGAATAGGACCGCAACGGAAATGCTGCCGCTCTGGGCGCCCACGCCGGCGGCACCGATGAACGAGAAGAGATAGAGGGGATTTCGACTGACGGAGTAAGGGCCGAGATCGACAAGCTCCGCTGTCTTGCGTCCACCTATGTACAGCGTACACCACAAGCGCCCCACGACGCAGAGGGCAATCAGCGCGAGCCCAAGAATCTCGACCGCCTCGTGCGCCATGCCGCTCACCGGCCATGTCGACTGGATGAACGGAAGCAGTGCGGCAGCGATCGCGCAGCCGAAAGCCAGAACCTGCTTTCGAATTCGTTGGACCTTTCCCAGGCCATGCCCCGCCCTGGCGGCCTCGCTAGGAACGGCGGGGTCCGTGAAGGGAGCACCTTCGCCTGCGGTCTTCGAGGGGGCTTCCATCATTATGTCCTGCGTCCTCGAAACGTGGCGACGCGATAGATGTACCAAAGGACGAACAGCCCGATCACGACGTTGGAGACTGGGTTCACCCAGTTGGACACCCTTTGGTACTGGGACTCGAGCAAGTAGCCTGCCCCGGCGAGGAAAGCGGTCCAGATGACCGTGCCGAGGATCGTGTAGAGCAGAAAGGGCGTGAGCGGCATTCCGGCGACACCTGCGGGAACCGAAATCAGTGTCCGTACCGCGGGTATCAGACGGCCGATGAAGACGGCCATGCCGCCGTGGCGATGAAACCAGTTCGAAGCTTGATCAACCTCCTCGGGCGTGATCGTTAGCCATCGGCCATGTCTGGAGGCCCAGCGCTTGAGCCTTTCGGCGCCAATCCACTTGCCTAT
>JAPKCG010000479.1 GCA_028823055.1 Sphingomonas bacterium | reverse complement strand
GCTGCGATTGGCGACAAGCGGCGGGCGAGCACAGCTGAGTTTTCTCTTCGCCTCCACGCCGGAACCGGGCGACGATCATTGGGCACGTTGGACCTCGAAACTGTCGTTCGCGATGAGGCCGGAGTGGCGGCACGTCGCGATTACTTACGAGTTTGGTAAACCCGAAACGATGCGAGGTTGGATCGACGGCGTGCCGACCGACGGATCCTGGGATCTGGGCGGCCCGATGACCGATCCGCCGGTGGTGGACGACGACGCGGTCTGGATCGGCTCGTCGATGGGCGGCAATCCCGGCAGCACCTTCGATGGTTGGATCGATTCAATCGCAATTTACCGCGAACTCGCGACGGACGGATTCATCGCGAGCCAGTATGGGCGCGAGGTCCGCTCGCAAACGCCGGAGATCGGCGAAATCGCGACTGGCGAAGTGTTAGTCACCTTCCACGAAAGCGAAGATCCGACAGTCGAGACCGCGCGTTGGTCTGGCGATTCGTTAATTCTGCCGCGCATTCCGCTGCGCTACGACGAGTGGGGGATCCGCAAAGGCTGGGCCACGCCGCTCCTGATCCGCATGGCCGCGGACGTCCAGTTGGAGCCGGGGAAGTACGAATTTCTCCTCCGCGCGCGGGCCGAAAGCCGGCTTTGGATCGATGACGCGGCCACGCTGACGACCGATCCGATCAGCTATATTCCGCCAAACGGCGAAGAACCGGTCACGCCGGTTGTCGAGCCGCCAGCGCCGGGCGTTCGTCCTGCCGGGTATCATCAGCAGGAGAAGCTCGGTGTTGTCGAGATCAAATCCGCGGAGCCGATTCGTGTCGTGTTAGAAATGATTGTTGGCGGTCCGCAGGCGCGGGTTGAGACGGGCGAAGTCGGGGTCGCCGTCCGCCGCGAAGGCGAGGAAGAAGAAATGTTCCACGTTTTGACGCCGGTCGGACGTGAGCAACTGCTGGCGCTGACCGATGCTGCGATCGAACCGGAGTTGAAGAAAATCGAAGCGAGGTTGGCGGCTTACGATGATCGCCAACGCCGGGCGGCCGCGGCGACGCAGGATGCATTCTGGAAAACGCGGCATGAAATCGCGAAAACGTGGGTTGAGGCGAATCCAGCGCACGAAATCCCGGATGCCGCCGAACATCCGATCGATGCGTTCCTCCAGGCCAGGGCCAATCGCGCGCTCGCCGAGAGTTCCGGCGCCAACGCAGCCAAAGCCGCGAAATTCCACGATGAGGTGCTGCCGATCCTCAGCGAAAACTGCTTCCGCTGTCATGGCGAAAAAGACAAAGGCGATCTGCGGCTCGATTCCCGCGAAGACGCGCTCAAAGCAATCGCGCCGGGCGATGCCGATGCGAGCGAGCTCATCGCGCGGATCACGACCGACGACGAAGACGATCGGATGCCGCCAACCGGCGATGCGATCGATCCGACTCATGTAAAACGGTTACGCGAATGGATCGATTCCGGCGCCGAATGGCCGGCTCGGCCCGTCACGCCTGACGAAGTTGCTGCGCCGAATCTGGTCTCCGACGAAGCCTTCCTCCGCCGAGTCTCGCTCGACACCTTCGGCATTCCGCCGATCGAGGCCGAGGTCCTCGCGTTTCTCGCCGACAAAAATCCTGACAAACGCACAATCGCGATCCAGCAGTTGCTGAACGACGAGCGCTGCGCCGATCACTTCGTCAGCGAGTGGCTCGATCTTCTAGCCGAAAACCCGACGCTCCTGAATCAATCGCAAGGCAGCACTGGCCCGTTCCGCTTTTTCCTCCACGACTCGCTGCGCGACCGCAAACCGCTCGACCGGCTTGTGACCGAATTGATCCTGCTGCGCGGCGGTCAGCACGAAGGCGGAAGCGCTGGATTCGCGATGGCTGCCGAAAACGACGCTCCCTTCGCCGCCAAAGGCCACATCGTCGCGTCCGCGTTTTTGGGGATCGAGCTGCAATGCGCGCGTTGCCACGATTCGCCCTATCACGACACCACGCAACGCGACCTTTTTTCGCTCGCGGCGATGTTCCAACGCAAACCAGCTTCCGCGCCGACCAGCAGCCAGGTTCCAGTTGGTTTCTTCGAAGGCAAGCAAGGCGATGCTTTGATTCAAGTAACGCTAAAGCCGGGCGACGCCGTCCCGCCGGAATGGCCGTTCGCCGACGTCACCGGCGCCGCCGACGGCCCGCAAATCGATCGACTGATGCGCGATCCCGGCGACCATCGCGAACGTCTGGCTGCGCTGATTACCTCGCCGGAAAACCTCCGCTTTTCGCAAGTGATCGTCAACCGGCTCTGGCGCCGGCTGATGGGCGCGGGGCTTGTCGAGCCCGCTCACGATTGGGAAGGCGCCGATCCGAGCCACCAGCAGTTGCTGGACTGGCTCGCGAAAGAACTGGTCTCGCATAACTACGACCTTCGTCACGTTGCCGCACTCATCATGACGTCTGTGGCTTACCAAAGTGAGGCAGTCGGCGACAACCTCTCCGCGCCGCCCGATCGCCGCTTTTTCCTCGCGCCCGATCGTCGCCGTTTGAGCGCCGAGCAGA
>JAPKCG010000478.1 GCA_028823055.1 Sphingomonas bacterium | reverse complement strand
CCTTGGATAGGTTCGCCTTCGATCGGCCCCTTCAGCTTATAGTTGAAGTAATCCAGGCTCGCGAAGAAACCGCCCGACTGGACAATGACGCCGCCGCTATAGGTCGTCGCTTTTTCAGGAGCCAGATTGGGATTGCCGTTGATGTCGACCGCGCGGAACGACGACCCGATAATCTGCAGCGCGGTCAGATTGCCCTCAAGCTGTTGCGCCGGTGGACCACGGAAAGTGGTGCCCGCGCCGCCACGGAGCGCCAGCCAAGGCGTCAGCTGAAAGCGTGCACGTGCCTGCGGATTGAAGGTCGATCCGACATTTCCGCCGTAATCCTCGTACCGCGCGGACAGCTGCAGATTGAGCGGTTCGACGATCGGCAGCTGCAACTCGGCAAAGACCGCCTTCACGTCACCACTCACTGAATTGTTGCGGTTGGTGCCAAGGAAGCCGAGCGCACCGGTTTGCGGCGTGCAGGTGGCGTTGGGGTTGAGCGGCGAGCCAGGGCATGGGTTTTGCGCCAGATTGCTCGATGCGCCGTAGCCGACGGTATAATCGTTACGCCGATATTGCGCACCGATCGCGAAAGCCAGATCACCGCCGGGCAGGACGATGCCGGTTTTTCCGCTCAGTACCAGGTCGCCGACATACAGCTTGGTGTCATAGGTCGTTCGCGTCGTCTGGAAGAAATTGTCGAACGTCGCGATGTCGTTGATCAATCCGGCGCCCGGCGTCAGGCTGAAGCCCGCGGGGCTGCGCGTACCGGCGAAATTGGGATTGCTGACCCCCGATACGCCATTGGCGGGCACCGCGGTTGAAAACGGGTTGAAGAAGCTGCAACCGTTCGTTCCCGCCAATGCGGCGACCTGCGCCGCCGACAGCCCTGCCCGCGACGCAGCCGAGGCATAGGCGCAATTCGATCCGCCAAAGCCGGCAATGGCATTCTGCAGCAAATCGCCGAACGTATCGGTCCCTTCCGAATCGCGATAATATTGCGAATAGGTGCCGCTCGCGGTCAGATCGAGGTCGCTCGTCACGCGATAGCGCAATTCACCGGTGAAACGGATCGAATCCGATTCGCGTTTCGAAAATGCCGATCCGCGGTCGTTGCCCGGAACCTGCCCGAACACCGGATTGCCACCGAGCAGCGCCGGGCGGAAAAGCACCGGAAAAGCGATGGCTGGTGCCAGGGGAGTGCCCCCCGGCGCGACGCAACCCGACGCCGCGCCGTATAGCGCGCAATAGTCGCGCAAAGCAGGCGCATAGGTCGGAACGATGAAGAACCCCGCACCGCCGCTGGCCGCATTCGCCGATGGCGGCAATGTCGGCAGGTAAGTGGGCGAGGTCGTGATCCGCGTCGACGTATGCCCATAGAGCGCCGTCGCGTTGAAGCTCAGTTTATCCGTCAGATCGGCGGAAAAGTCGACGAATGCCTGAAACCGATCCTCCGGCTCGACAAGGTTGCCGAATTGACCGTAATTGTTGAAACAGCGATCCGTCGTCGATCCCGGCAAACTCCGAAATCCGCCGAGCCCCTCACAACCCAGATCGCGAACGAAATTACCCGTGCCGCCAAAGCCGAAATTGCCGGGGTTGCCGCCGCCGGTGTAACCACCCTGTGGATTGCTGGTGTAAGGCTGAATGACGAAATCACGGTCGGTTGTGCGCAATTCGGAGCGATGCTGATAGCCAAACGAGGCCAACATCCGAAAGCCATCGCCGACATGGCCATAGCTGACCGCACCACCATAATCGCCGTCCGAGCCACGGATGTAGCGATAATCGCCACTGGCGAGGAAGCCTTCCTGATCGGTGCGGGTGATGAAATTGACGACGCCCGCGATCGCATCCGAACCATAGGTCGCGGCGGCACCGTCCTTGAGCACTTCGACGCGGCCAATCGCGCCCGATGGAATCAGGTTGACGTCGACGATCGGGATACCGCCCCCGACGGGAACAATCCGGCGCCCGTTGAGCAGCACCAACGTCCGTTGAGGCCCAAGTCCACGCAGATTGACCGAGGCGATGCCCTCATTGCCCTGGCTGCGACTGTCGAACTGGTTCGCATCGCCGATGACGCCGTTCGACGTCGGCAGGTTCTTGAGCAGGTCGACCGCCGATGGCGCGCCCTGTTTAGCAAGTTCATCGCCGGAAATCACATCGACCGGGGCCGCGCCATCTTCGCGTGATCCCCGGATCAGCGATCCGGTGACGACGATATCCGGACCCGCGGGGGTCGTAATAACGTCCTGCTGTGACGGGGGCAGTTCGGCCTGTGTGGGCGTCGTATTGCCGCCGACTTGCGCAGCCGCGGGAATCGCAAGCGCGCACCCCAAAACGGTAACCGCGCACGCCGATAGATAGCGCTGCTTGAGCATGATCCTCTCCCTGTTCGGCCGGAAATCTTTTTGATTTCCGTACCGCTTACTCGAATAGACCCGGTGCGGGCCCTTAGGTCAAGCGGCAAAAACCGTAGCAAACTGCTACTTATCGTGTGGTTTCTGCTGTAATAAAATAGCGCGTTCGGGCCGATCAGGCCAGAACGCGC
>JAPKCG010000061.1 GCA_028823055.1 Sphingomonas bacterium | reverse complement strand
ATCCAGCGGAATTTTGAGGTAGCGGGTGCCGTTGGCTTCCGGCTCCGGCAGATGACCACCGCGCATGTTCACCTGGATCGAGGGCAGGATGAGCTTCGGCATCGACAAGGTGGCGTCGCGACTGGTCCGCATCGCGACGAAGTCGTCTTCGCTGACCCCTTCGTGGACATGCACGTTGCCGACACGCTGTGCGCCTACAGTCGTCTCCCAGACATATTGGTCGCGACCCACCGCCTTGTAGTCGTGGCAGAGGAACAGGCGCGTCTCGTCCGGCAGCTGCATGAGCCGGCGGATCGAGCGGAATAGCTGGCGTGCGTCGCCACCAGGGAAGTCTGCCCGCGCGGTGCCGTAATCGGGCATGAAGAGCGTATCGCCGGTGAAGACCGCGTCCCCAATCGCATAGGCCATGTCCGCCGGCGTATGGCCGGGCACGTGCAGCGCAATGGCGTCGATGTTGCCGATGGCAAAGCGGTCGCCGTCCTCGAACAGCCGGTCGAACTCGGAACCGTTGCGCTCAAAATCGGTGCCGGCGTTGAAGATTTTGCCGAACACGTTCTGAACCCGGATGATCTCACGACCGATCGCGAGCTGCCCGCCAAGCGCCTGCTGAAGATAAGGTGCCGCAGACAGGTGATCGGCATGAGCATGGGTTTCCAGCAGCCAATCGACCGTCAGTCCCTGATCCCGCACGTAAGCGATCACTGCGTCCGCCGACGCGGTTTTGGTCCGGCCAGCCGCGGCGTCAAAATCGAGGACGCTGTCGACGATCGCAGCCTTTTTCGTCGCCACGTCCCAAACGACGTAGGTCGCTGTGTTGGTAGGCTCATCAAAGAAGGACTGAACGACCGGCGATCCGGCCGCTTTTGCGCGTCTGATCTGGGCGTTGGCTTCGCTCAAAACCGGGTCCATGACCATCTCCATTTAAACAAACTCATGGTTTATGTAGCTGTGTAAGCGTATTGCGTCAACGGGGTGTTCGTGCCATTTGGGAGGAATGGAAATGATGGAAGCGAACATGCCGCGCTCGCTGCGCATCGGGGATGCAGCCCCGAACTTCACCGCCCGCACCACTCAGGGCGAGATTGCGCTCGATCAGTATCGTGGGCGCTGGATTGTGTTTTTCTCGCACCCTGCTGACTTCACGCCGGTTTGCACGAGCGAGTTTGTGGCCTTGGCTAAAGCGGCCCCTCAATTCGAGGAGCTGGATTGCGTATTGTTGGGGCTGTCGGTCGACAGCCTCTACTCTCATGTCGCCTGGCTTCGCGCGATCCACGACGTTTTTGATGTCGAGGTGCCGTTTCCGGTGATCGAGGATCCGTCGATGGCGGTTGGGTATGCCTACGGCATGCTCGACGAGCAGGCTGGCGATGCCTCAACGGTACGTGCAACCTACTTCATCGATCCCAAAGGCATTATCCGCGCACTCAGCTGGTATCCGATGAATGTCGGGCGCTCGGTCGACGAGATGCTTCGCACGGTCAGGGCGTTGCAGCGTTCGGCCGATGGCGAGGCCTATACGCCCGCTGACTGGCAGCCGGGCGACGACGTGCTCCTGCCTCCCGCTTTGCCGGGGAACGCAGGCGCCGACTGGTTTCACCAGACGAAGGCTGACCGGTGATGGCGATCTACCAGTCCCGCGCGCTTGCCGACGTTGCAGTCGAGAAGCTGCGCGTGTTCGCGCAGCCGCAGCGCCTTATGATCCTGTCCTATCTGCTGGGTGGCGAACGGCAGGTGGCGGACATCGAGGCGGCCACGGGCGTGACCCAACCAGCGCTCAGTCAGCAGCTTGCCGAGCTGCGGCGCGCCGATCTGGTGAAGACCAGGCGTGAGGCGAAGCAGGTTCACTACCGTCTTGCCGACGATGCAGCCGCACTGTGTGTGCGAACCCTGGAGGCGATGTTCGGAGCCGACGATCTGTCGGCTCCCCAAACGGCCCCGGCCCCCCGCCCAGTGCGACCGCGCGAGACGCCGTCCGTGGTTCGACCGCAAAACATCGGTGCGGCCGTTTTTGCGAGAGTTGGCTGATCATTTCGGCTGAAGAAGGAAAAAGCGGATGCGTATGCCAATCATTGCTCTTGCAGGATGCTTGTCACTCATGAGCAGCGTCAGTGCTTCAGCCGGCGTGCCTAGGCAGGCGGTGATACCGGGATATGGCGCGATCACACCCGTCGAAGGTGCTGCGGAACGGCCCGATCGCAAGTTGCGCTATCGCGTGCTGTTCAATGTGACCAAGGCCGCGGCAACGCCGGATAAAATCAATCCATCGCTGGAGAAGGTCGCCCGCTTTTTGAACCTGCTGGGCAACGATGGCGTTCGTCCAGAACAAGGCGATGTCGTCGTGATCGTCCACGGTCCGGCGACGCCCATCGTTACCGAAGATCGCGCCTATGCGACAAAGACGGGAGTAGCTGCGAATCCCAACCTTGCCTTAATTGAGGCGTTGAAAAAGGCGGGTGTATCCGTTCGGGTATGCAGCCAAGCTCTTATCGGAAACGGGATCGACCCCGCTACGGTAGGAAAGAGTGTCGAAACTGACGTGTCTGCGCTGACGACTATGGCGACTTTGCAACTGCGTGGTTGGGCACTGATCCCTGACTGATCACGCCGACACGTTTACTGTTTCGCCGTTCTAGTCCGTAACGCTGCTGGTGTCATAACCGGTCGGGCCTGTTGAAAAATGCCGGACATGCCGGGTTGCTCCTTCGTTTCACCCCTATCGAAAGGAGCGTCGCTATGATGGGACCAGCCTGTCGCAGTAAGCGGGAAGGGGCGTCCTTCCGCACCGTAGAAGCCATGTTGCCCACAGACCACCTGCTGCGTCGCGTCGATCGATGGCTCGACATCGGCGAGTTGAGACAGGCACTGGCCGGTCATTACAGCGCACGGGGAAGACCATCGATCGATCCCGAACTCCTCATCCGCATGACGCTGATCGGCCGCATCTTCGCGATCGCGTCCGAACGGCGGCTGTGTGAGGAGCTGCGCTACAATCTGGCCTATCGCTGGTTCTGCCGTCTCGCGCCGGGAGACAAGGTTCCGCACCACTCCACGTTCAGCAAGAACCGCCATGGTCGCTTCCGCGATGCCAACGTGTTCCGGATCCTGTTCGAGAGCACGGTGAGACGCTGCATCAGAGAAGGACTGATTGGCGGAAAAGACGCCGCGATCGATGCGTCGTTCATAGCGGCTGATGCGAGCTGGCAGCGCAAGACCGTTCCCGGCTACCTGCCGTATGTCGCCAACGCGTCGCGCGCGGTTAGGGAGTGGGTGCACGACACAGGAGATGCCGTCTTTGAAATGGCGCGGTCGAAAAGCTGCCAAGGCATCTCTCGAACGGACCCTGCCGCGGCCTGGTCGGCGCGAACGGTGCGTGGCCGGTTCGGCTACGCCTTGAATGCGCTGGTCGACACCCCGAGTGGCGTCGCGCTCGATGTCGAGGCGACACCAGCTCGCTTCGCGGAGGAAGTTGATGCGGGGCGCGTCATGCTCGAGCGGTCGGCCGATCGGTTTGATTATCGCCCCAAGCGGGTCGCGGCCGATAAAGCCTATGGCAGCGCGAACTTCCTCGGCTTCGTGCGGGATCACGGCGCAACCCCACACATCCCCGTGATCGACCGGACGCAGCAGACCAAGGGCAAGCTGCCGCGAACGGCCTTCAGCTATGATCGTGGCACCGACAGCTTTACCTGCCCGACCGGCAAGACGCTCCGGCACCATGCCTTCCATCCTCCCACCGGCGTACACCGTTACGCGGCGGATGTTCGGGATTGCGAGGCGTGCGTGCTTCGGAAGAAATGCACGACGGCGCGGCGTCGTACCCTGGTTCGACTGGACGATGAAGACGTTCGCGATCTTGCCAGAGCCGAAGTGGAAACCGGGCTCTACAAGCGGTCTATGCGGTTGCGGCGCGGGGTCGAACGGTTCTTCGCCGACGCCAAGGGCAAGCATGGCATGAGGCGGCTTCACCTGCGCGGCATCCGCGGAGCGGAAGAAGAGTTCCTGATCGGCGCGGCGGTAATGAACCTGATGATACTGGCGCGACCACGTCGGCTGATCGGCAAGCCGCGCAGAGGTGTCTGCGTTCCCGCAGCCCTCACCCCGGCCGCCATCTCGGCCCGGTCGATCGAACATGACGTGATCGTCTCGCCCGCTCGGCAATATGCCTGATCGCTGAAGCGCGGCGTGCTTCATCACGCGGCGCGCAGTCGTTCTTTGCGGTACGGCACACCGTCAAGCAGTGCCTGGCCCGGCGCCTTGGGCGTGCCGTCACCGTTCACGTACATATAGAGTGTCGTCGTCGTCATCCCGAGACGGCGCGCGACATCAGCTGCGATCGCGTTACGATCGGACATGGCGGCCATCGCCATCGCCAGCGTTGCCTTGTCCATCTTGCGGGGCCGCCCTCCCATGCGCCCCCGCGCGCGTGCCGCAGCAAGGCCGGCCTGTGTGCGCTCGGCGATAAGCTCGCGCTCGAACTCGGCGAAGGCGGCAAAGATGCCGAAAGCCAGGCGGCCGTTGGCGGTGGTGGTGTCAATCTGCGCGCCGGCGCCAGTCAGTACCTTCAACCCGATGCCGCGCTCACGCAGCGCCTCGGCGGTGATGACCAAATGCCTCAGGTCACGTCCGAGGCGGTCAAGTTTCCAGAGCACCAGTGTATTGCCGGGCTGCAACGCCTTGAGACAGGCAGTCAGGCCAGGACGCGCATCATGACGACCCGACGCGAGATCCTCATAAATGCGTGAGGCATCGACGCCGGCGGATAGCAGCGCGTCGCGCTGCGGTGACAGCGTCTGCGATCCGTCAGCCTTGGATACCCTCACATATCCGATGAGCATCATCACCCCGCCAGAAAAGATATCTAACACCCTGCAATGTGCCGGTGGTTTCCGCAACGGGTATTCGACCGCTAGGAAGCTTCGATGAGGCAAAAACCGCTACCGCCAGAAAACCGGTCGTTTTTCTTGCTGTCGGACGCGCTTTGAGATTACCGTGTCTCCGTGTCCAATAGCTAGTTTCGGGAAAAGGCAATCGAGAATACATTTCGGGAAAACAGCGCCCGCCTTGCCGTTCAGCGTTCCTTTTCTGCCGTCACTCGTCCCGATGATCGTTCCCATTCGGGAACGGGGCGGACTTCTGTTACCTGCTGGACAGGAAGAAGGTATTACCGTCGGGATCATTGAAATAGACGTGCGAGAAAGGCTTGGTCAACGGCGGCCCGAGGAAGGTCACACCTCTCGCCGACAGTCCATCATACTCATATTGCACATTGTCGCAGCCGAACGATCCGTTGAAGAAGGTGCCGATCCTCTCTTCATGCCCCTCAGGCGTAAAAAGAAGGATGCCGGTCTGCGCACCGGGGATGGTCATTTCGATCCAGCGCCTTTCTCGATCGAGCGGTCGGTCGCAATCACGAAACCCATAATCTCCGTCCAGAAGGCCACCGCACCGTCTTGGTCGCGGGTTGGAATGCCGACGTAGTTCAGCTTTCGGATCACGGCTGACCTTTCTGGCCGCGGACCAGTTGCGGCGCGCCCGCGAGATGCTCATTGCTATAGCAATGAGCGACAAGCAGTACGCGTTGGACGCTTACGTCCTCGACACCCTCATGCGCGATCTGGTCGGTCACGATCGCCGGACATCGGCTTTCCTGATCTACCTATCGCTGTTTGCCTCGGCGGAGGTGGGCTTCGCGCGCATCAGCCACGTCCAGCTCGCCGAACGCACCCGACTTTCCAAGCGCAGCGCACAGGACGCCGTACTTCACCTGATCGACCGGGGTCTGTTGCGGGCTGCCGAGAGCGGCGCGACCGAGGTGACGCGTTACGAGCTTCTTTCACCTTGGCGCCGGACGGCCTGTTGATCGGCCGACCGGCACATCGGCTGCATCCTATTTTGGTTGCCAGAGCTCGATCTTGGTGCCGTCCGGGTCCTGTATCCAGGCGAACCGGCCGAATGGGTCGGCATCGTCCCGCTTGAGTATGGGAACGCCTTTCGCCGTCAGCCGCGCGATCATCGCGTCCATGTCGTCCACGGCGAAGTTGACCATGAACTCCCGCGTGGAGGGCATCATGTGATCAGTGCTATCTAGGAAGGCGATCCAGGAGACCTTCGGCGGATGCCCTGGCGCGTCGAAGGGCAGCGCTGCCCCGCCCCAGGCTGCGACATCCAACCCCAGCACTTCTTTATACCAGCGCGCTAACGCCTTGGGGTCCTTGCTCTTTACAAAGATGCCACCAATGCCGGTGACGTGGCCGAGCCGCTCAGCCATGCCAGGAGCTTGCCACGCGAGCAACGCGATGATGCCTAAACTCCATGCCACCCATCCCGATCTCACTCCTCACCCCGTCGCAGCTCTCATGAACGCACGCTAGCCGAGGCACCGTAGTTCCGCCTATTGGTGCAACCAATGCTATAGCAGTGAAATATAGATCTGCGACCTGGCTGTTTCCAAAAGCTGGTGAGCGGGGCCTTTGATAGGCCTTTTCCGTTCTCGCTTCACCATCCTAATGGGGAAAACCCGAGCCGTCTCGATCGCCATTCCCAGTTGGGAATATAGCTGGAGCCGTTCATGCTTGATCGTGTCGAGAAAGCGTGGCCTGATGACCGGGACCAGAGAACAGGAGACGATTATGGTAGCAAATCCGCAAACGGGTACGAAGGCAGCCACGGGGATTCACGCGCCAGTGAAACCATCGGCCGAACTTGGCGCGATCGTAGGGAGTGAAGCGCTTCCTCGCAGTGAGGTGGTCAGCAAGATTTGGGCTTACATCAAGGTAGAAAAGCTTCAGAACCCCGACAACAAACGTGAGATCGTCGCAGACGAAAAGCTCAGGAAGATCTTCGGTAAAGAGCGGGTGTCGATGTTTGAGATGAACAAACACATTTCGCAACACTTGACCAAGGCGTGATCGACGGCCGTTGATTTCCGTGCACAGCGACGGGATTAGCGCTGGGAAGGGGTGATGAGGTTAGCCGGGGCGCCGCCATTCGTCATGGCCGCCTCGGCCATGGCGGCATCGACGTCATCGTTGGCCTCCTTCATCGTGCGCTCTTGAGCTGCCCTGATTTCAGCATTGTTGCCTGCACTCTCAGCTTGGCGTCCGCACGCCGCTTGCAGCAGCATAGCACTGCCTAAGGCTACCCTTGCCCACCCCATCTTAACCCCCTGTTCGTTACGCCCGATGCCCGTTACAGTCTGACGTCACCAGGAGCAGCTGGCAACGAGAAAGGGGAAGCTCATGTTCAACGAATTCAAAACCTTCGTCATGCGCGGTAACGTGCTCGATCTCGCGGTCGCGGTCATTATTGGCGCTGCGTTCGGCAAGATCGTCACATCGCTCACCGACGATATCCTCATGCCGATTATCGGCAAAATCTTCGGTGGCCTGGACTTTTCGAGCTATTTCGTGACGCTCGGTGCCGTGCCCGCGAACTACGCTGGCAGCCTCTCTGACTACGCCGCCTTGAAGAAGGCAGGCGTACCGCTACTCGGCTATGGCGAATTCATCACGCAGGCGGTGAACTTCATCATCGTCGCCTTCATCATTTTCCTCGTCGTCCGCTCGGTCAATCGCCTGATGCCAAAGAAGGCCGACACGCCTGCCGCGGTTCCTGAGGACGTCACGCTGCTTCGTGAAATCCGTGATGAGCTTCGTCAGCGTCGTTCGATCTGATCCGTCACGCCACGGCTCCCAGATGGTGGCCGTGGCATCTGGTCATGCTGGTTCGAGCAATCAGGCAAACGCCTCGCCGTCGGTATAGGTGGTGAGCACGCAGCTTGGCGATGCGGTGCGTCCGGCCATCGACACCGGGAGTGGTAGCGAGACGATGATGGCGGTTCGCTGCGACGGAGAGTTGGCCTCGACTGACTTTTGTGACGTGCTCCCCAAAGCTCTACCAGTCATAACTGGAGTCCGGGGTTGTTATGAGGGTCCCCCGGTTTCTCATCCAATCTGAAGGTGAGTTTCCGGCGTTCATTCGGCCCCTTTGATGGCCGCGGCAGCAGCATATTCGACCGGCGTCATCCAGCCAAGCGATGTGTGAGGGCGGCTCTCGTTATAGTCCCGTCGCCACGCCTAGATCATGGCGCGAGCGTCGGCCAGCCACAGGAACCAGCGGACGTTCAAGCACTCATCGCGCAGGCTATCGTTGAACGTCTCCCCGAGGGCATTGTCGGTCGGCTTGCCCGGCCGGCTAACGTCGAGCGTCACGCCGTTCTCGTACGCCCAGCTGTCCAGTGCCTTCGAAGTGCCTTCAAGATAAACTCCGGTCCGTAGCACATCGGGAAGGGCTTGTTCGGGAGTAGCTATGGCCCTGATCGAGACAGTCCACGTCGGCAGCTTAGACTTTTTCAACAGCCACGTCCGTTTTTGACACCTGTTCTCAGAGGTGACTTAGGACGGAGACAGCGCTTCAAGAATACCGCACTCGGCAACCGTCCCGTGCCCGCATTTCTCAATGATTTGGGCCAACTCGTGATCAAGCGCTGATAGGTCGGCGATCTTGCGCTCAATTGCCTTACGGTGCTCACGGGCGATCGTCTCGACTGCGGTACATGACCAATCGCGATGGTCGGCTAACCCAAGTAGCTCCCGGACCCGATCAAGGCTGAACCCAAGGCCGCGCGAGCGGCGAATGAATGACAACCGGCGAAGGGTCCCCTTGTCATAGGTTCGGAAGTTGCCTTCGGTTCGCGCGGGCGGAGGCAGCAATCCGATCTCTTCGTAATAGCGAATCGTCTGCACCTTCGTGCCGGTCGCGTTCGCGAGGTCACCGATTTTTAGAGCCATGGCCCTTGACCCTACAGTTACTGGAGGGTGCATATGCGACGAGGACGAGGATCTTGTCGAGAAGCTAGACGACGTGCGTGTCGCTTCGGCGGAGCGGGAAAAAGGAAACGATGTGCCTACTGAAGACGCTCTGACGCGGACAGCCGACAAGACGGGCGTGATCGGTGCGATCATCGCCTCTTTCGGTTGTGCAGCGTGCTTTCCGGCTCTTGGCAGCCTCGGTGCCGGGATCGGCTTAAGCTTTCTAAGTCAGTATGAAGGCCCCTTCATCCGGTACATATTGCCGCTCTCCGCTCTCGTCGTTTTGGCGGCAAACCTTAGCAGCGGATTTCGACACAAAACTTGGCTCCGCCTAGCCCTTGGGGTTATTGGCCCTGTGCTCGTCCTGATCGCCGCCCTGCTAATGTCGCTTCGTGGCATCCGGGCGGAATGGGTGCTTTATGCGGGGCTGGTGTTGATGATCGGGGTCTCGATTGTCGATCTGGTTTCCCCTCCGGGGCGGCGATTCAGCAATCCGGTCCCGTCGAGGAACAGATAATGACGGATACCGCCGCAAGGCGACCCTCGGCACCGGATGCGCCGCCCGTTTGGGGTGTCGCATCAATCGCGGGTGCGTTGGGCTTGAGCGCGGTTACGGCTGCCGCTGCCTGCTGCGTCCTGCCGCTTGCGCTCGCCTCGATCGGCGTGGGTGCCGGGCTCGCCGGTAGCCTCGCCGAGCTGGCGAGCATCCGGACGCCGCTTCTTGTACTGAGCGGGGTCGCACTCGTGGTCGCCTGGATCATGTGGTGGCGCAAACGCGAAACGGCTTGCACGGCGGGAGACGCTTGCGCGGCCGATGCCGCGCCGCGCCGCGCCATCGGCCTTCTGATCGCTGCGACGGCGCTGGTCGGGTTGGCTGCTATTTGGGATTCGATTGAGCCTTTGCTGATGAAGTGGATATTGTAGTGCTGCTTACCTCCACGTTGACCTGTCCGAAGTGCGGCCACCAATCGACAGACACCATGCCGACCGATGCCTGTCAGTTCTTCTACGACTGCAAGGGTTGCGCTGCGGTGCTCCGCCCCAATGCCGGGGACTGCTGCGTCTATTGCTCGTTCGGGGACGTGCCATGCCCCCCGATTCAGGAGGCGCGCGCGTCCGGATCAACGGCGAGCTGTTGCACCTGATCGCGTCTGGCGATCAACACCTGAGCGCCATTTACACCCGCAGCAGGGAAGAAGCTCATGCCCGAAACCTATGATCTGGTCGTTATCGGCGCGGGAACCGCGGCGCGGGTCGCGGCCATGCGCGTCCGCAAGGCAGGCAAGAGCGTCGCCGTGATCGACTGCCGACCTTATGGCGGCACCTGCGCGCTGCGCGGATGCGACCCCAAGAAGATGCTGCGCCACGGTGCGGCCGTCATCGACAACGCGCGCCGGATGCGCCGCAACGGGGTGGTGGGCGAGGACCGCATCGACTGGCGCGAGCTGATGGCGTTCAAGCGCACCTTCACCGATCCGGTGCCGGGCAAGCAGGAACAGAGCTACCATGACGCGGGGGTGGAAACCTTTTATGGCTCGGTCCGCTTCACCGGCGCGAACACCCTTGTCGTGGAGGGAAAGACCCTCACCGGGCGACACGTCCTCATCGCCAGCGGTGCCGAGCCGGTCCCGCTCGGATTGTCCGGCGAAGAGCATGTCATCGACAATGAGGCATTCCTGGCAATGGAGCGCCTGCCCCGGCGCATCGTGGTCGTCGGGGGGGGGCTACATCGCGGCCGAGTTTTCGACGATTGCGGCGAACGCCGGGGCGGAGGTGACGATCCTCCAGCGCGGGCCGCGCATGTTGACCGGCTTCGACCCCGATCTGGTTGGCTGGCTGACGCCGCGCCTGCGCGACGCAGGGATCGACGTGCAGCTCGATACGGTGGTCGAGGCGATCGACAAGACAGGCGACGGCTTCTTAGTCCGCGCCTCCACGGGCGGGGAAAGCAAGAGCTTCGCGGCCGACCTGGTCGTTCATGCCGCCGGGCGCAGGCCGGCGCTCGAAGCACTCGACCTGGATGCGGCGGGGATCGCGCACGAGCACGGCCGCCTCACGCTTAACGAGCATCTGCAAAGCGTGTCCAACCCGGCAGTGTATGCAGCCGGCGACGCGGCCCAGATGGGGCCGCCACTGACGCCGGTGTCGAGCCACGATGGCAAGGTGGTCGCCGGCAACATACTGGAGGGAAATCACCTCCAGCCAGACTATCGGGGCGTCCCAAGCGTCGCCTTCACACTTCCTCCCATTGCGTCGGTTGGCCTCGGCGAAGCCGAAGCGCGCAAGCGAGGAATACGCTTTCGCGTGAACAGCAGTTTCGTGCCTGGCTGGTATACCGCGAAGCAAGCGGCCGAACCGGTCTATGGGTTCAAGGTGCTGGTCGATGAAGGCGACGACAGCATAGTCGGCGCTCACCTGGTCGGACCCCACGCAGAAGAGGTCATCAACCTGTTTGCGCTCGCAATCCGGCACCATCTCACGGCAGGCGACTTGCGATCAACCATGTTCGCCTATCCAACTGGGGCGTCGGATATCGGCTCGATGCTTGGATGAAGGTGGCCTCGAAGAACAACATGACGCGGTAACGGTCCACCAATAAGGCGTGGCCCGACACTTAATATCCATTATGCTGGATATATGGAAAGTGATTCGGCTATCGCTGCATTGGGTGCCTTGGCTCAAGGTACACGCCTGGACGTGTTCCGTCTGCTGGTGCGGCACGAACCCGATGGCTTGGCCGCGGGTGAGATTGCTCGTCAGCTCAACGTGCCACAGAACACCATGTCGGCGCATCTCGGTATTCTCGCACGTGCCGGTCTGGTCCGGTCCGACCGGCACAGCCGCTCGATCGTCTACCGCGCCGACCTGGACGGCTTGCGCGCGCTGATGCTGTTCCTCGTCAAGGATTGCTGCGCCGGATCGCCCGAGCTGTGTGCGCCGCTCCTCGCGGAACTCGATCCTTGCTGCTGAAAGGACACCCTGTGGCTACCGATATCGTCATCTACCACAACCCCGCGTGCGGCACGTCGCGCAATGTCCTTGGCCTGATTCGCAATGCGGGGATTGAGCCGCACGTGGTCGAATATCTAAAGACCCCGCCCTCGCGCGCGCTGCTAGTCGAGTTGATAGACCGTGCGGGCATCACCCCGCGCGATCTGCTGCGCGAGAAGGGAACGCCTTATGCGGAGCTGGGGCTGGGTGACACGTCGCTCTCCGACGACGCGCTGATCGACGCCATGATGGCGCACCCGATCCTCATCAACCGTCCGCTCGTCGTCTCACCGCTGGGCGTGAAACTATGCCGCCCGTCGGAAGCGGTCCTCGATC
>JAPKCG010000477.1 GCA_028823055.1 Sphingomonas bacterium | reverse complement strand
CGGGTCGATCGCTTGCATCGTCTGGGGGATCACATTTGTTCCTGTCGGTCGATGGACGGTCGCGCCGTTATTGACATCGCCAGCGTCAGGGTCAACGCTGCACCGCAATGGAACCTGACGACGCCCCTTCGCGTCTCGACGACGCGCTGACCGAACTGATCAGGCAGGATCTCGATCCGCTGTCGGTCGCCGAACTCGAAGCGCGGATCACCGCGCTGGAGGGTGAGATTGCGCGGACCAGCAAAAAAATGGATCACGCCGTTAACCATCGCGCAATCGCTGATCAGCTATTTCGATCGTGAGCGCTCGCGGCACCGGTCGACGATACGCCAGAATTCACCGGTGCGGTGCCCCAGCGCTTGATGCGGGGCGGTTGACTTCCGACATTGGTCGAAAGGGCCCGGCGTCTTTTCGCGGCCCGACTGGAGTTTAGACTATGCCATCCTTCGCCCCCGCGCTCGAGACGACGCTGCACAAGGCGCTCGAAGCCGCATCATCGCGCCGCCATGAATATGCGACGCTCGAACATCTGCTCGTCGCGTTGATCGACGACGAGCACGCCTCAAAGGTCATGGAGGCGTGCCATGTCGACGTCGGTGAGCTTAAAACCACCGTCGCGCATTATCTCGATACCGAACTCGACGCGCTGAAGGTCGAGGCGCAGACCGACCCCTCCCCCACCAGCGGGTTCCAGCGTGTCGTCCAGCGCGCGATCCTGCATGTCCAGTCGTCGGGCCGTGACGAGGTAACGGGCGCGAACGTGCTCGTCGCCTTGTTCAGCGAACGTGAGAGCTATGCGGTTTATTTCCTGCAACAGCAGGATATGAGCCGCCTCGATGCGGTCAGCTTCATCAGTCACGGCGTCGGCAAGGGCAGCGGCGGAGCCGAGGCATCTACTCCCAAGGGTGCCGAAGAGGAAAAGCCCGCCAAAGGCCAGGAAAAGGGCAAGGGCGAAAGCGCGCTCAAGCAATTCACCGTCGACCTCAACGAAAAGGCGAAGGGCGGCAAGATCGATCCGTTGATCGGGCGGTCGGCGGAAGTCGATCGCACGGTGCAGATCCTGTGCCGCCGGTCGAAGAACAATCCGCTTTATGTCGGCGATCCCGGCGTCGGCAAGACCGCGATCGCGGAAGGGCTGGCACGCAAGATCGTCGAGGGCGACGTGCCCGACGTGCTGAAGGAAGCCGTCATCTATTCGCTCGACATGGGCGCGCTGCTCGCGGGCACGCGCTATCGCGGCGATTTCGAGGAGCGGCTGAAGGCGGTCGTCAACGAACTCGAAAAGCTGCCGCACGCCGTGCTGTTCATCGATGAAATCCACACCGTGATCGGTGCGGGCGCGACGTCGGGCGGCGCGATGGATGCCTCCAATCTCCTGAAACCCGCGCTGTCGGGTGGCTCGATCCGTTGCATCGGGTCGACGACATATAAGGAATTCCGCAATCATTTCGAAAAGGATCGCGCGCTGTTGCGCCGGTTCCAGAAGATCGACGTGAACGAACCGACGATCGAGGATACGATCAAGATCCTAGCCGGCCTGCGTAGCGCGTTCGAGGATCACCATTCTGTGAAATATACTCCTGACGCGATCAAGTCGGCGGTCGAATTGAGCGCGCGATACATCAACGACCGCAAGTTGCCCGACAAGGCGATCGATGTGATCGATGAAGTTGGCGCGATGCAGATGCTGGTGCCTCCGTCGAAGCGGCGCAAGACGATCACCTCTAAGGAGATCGAAGCAGTCATCGCGACCATGGCACGGATTCCGCCGAAGTCGGTCTCCACAGATGACAAGGCGGCGCTCTCGACGCTGGAAACGGATCTCAAGCGCGTCGTGTTCGGGCAGAACAGCGCGATCGAAAAATTGTCGTCGGCGATCAAGTTGGCGCGTGCGGGGCTTCGCGAGCCCGAAAAACCGATCGGCAATTATCTGTTCACGGGCCCGACCGGCGTCGGCAAGACCGCGGTCGCGAAGCAGCGTGCGTCGATCCTGGGCATCCCCCTCCAGCGCTTCGACATGTCCGAATATATGGAGCGTCATTCGGTCAGCCGATTGATCGGTGCGCCCCCAGGCTATGTCGGATTCGATCAGGGTGGTTTGCTGACCGATGCCGTCGATCAAAACCCGCACTGCGTGCTGCTGCTCGACGAAATCGAAAAGGCGCATCCCGATCTGTTCAACATCCTGTTGCAGGTCATGGATAACGGTCGCCTGACCGATCAGCACGGCAAGTCTGTCGATTTCCGCAACGTCATCCTGATCATGACGACGAACGCGGGCGCGTCCGACATGGCACGTGAAACGCTGGGCTTTGGCAATCTTTCGCGCGAAGGCGAGGATGAGCAGGCGGTGCAAAAGATGTTCACGCCTGAATTTCGCAACCGGCTCGATGCGATCGTACCGTTCGGCTACCTGCCGACCGAGGTCGTGGCGCGAGTGGTCGAGAAGTTCGTGCTGCAACTCGAGCTGCAGCTCGCCGATCGCAACGTCCATATCAACCTCGACGATGCCGTCAGGTCTAGAGTCATAATTTTCTCGTT
>JAPKCG010000476.1 GCA_028823055.1 Sphingomonas bacterium | reverse complement strand
TGACCGACGCCGATGTCGATGGCGCGCATATCGCGACGCTGCTGATGACCTTCTTTTTTCAGGAAATGCCCGAGCTGGTGCGGCGCGGGCATCTGTTTCTCGCTCAGCCGCCGCTCTACCGCCTGACCGCAGGCGCGAAATCGGTCTATGCGATGGACGAGGCCGAGCGGGCGAAGATCGAGAAAACCGTCTTCAAAGGCAAGAAGGTCGATGTCGCGCGGTTCAAGGGGCTCGGCGAGATGAACCCCGGTCAGCTTCGCGAGACGACGATGGACCCCAAAACCCGCTCGATGCTCCGCATCACGCTGCCGCAGGAATATGAGGAGCGCGCCGTCGTGAAGGATCTGGTCAACCGGCTGATGGGGACCAACCCGGCGCACCGCTTCGCATTCATTCAGGAAAACGCGGCGCGGTTCGACGAGGAAGCGATCGATGCGTAAGTGGCTCTGGGCGCTAGCGAGCTCCCCGGCCTCCGCCGGGGAGCAGGGGTGCCGGGGAACTGCACGCGTCAATCCTTCCCGAACACCCGCCCGACATGTTCCTTGCCCCGCGCCGCCGCGAGCATTTCCTGCCGATGGCGTTCCGCATAATTCGCCCGCTGGTCGTCGGTGCGCGCGGCGATGCAATGCGGGCAACTGACCCCCTCGACATAGTCCGCCGATGCCCGCTCCTCCGGTGATACCGGCATCCGGCACGCCCGGCACAGCGCATGGGTGCCGGGTTCGAGCCCATGCCGCACCGCGACGCGTTCGTCGAAGACGAAACATTCGCCTTGCCAGCGGCTGTGCTCGGCAGGGACTTGTTCGAGATATTTGAGGATGCCGCCTTTCAGGTGAAACACGTTCTCGATGCCCTCGGCGCGGAGCAACGCGGTCGCCTTTTCGCAGCGAATACCCCCGGTACAGAACATCGCCACCTGCGTCTTGCCGCCGAGCAAATCGTCGCGATGGCTGCGGAACCAGCCGGGAAATTCGCTGAAGCTCGTCGTTCCGGGATCGACCGCGCCCGCGAAACTGCCGACCGCGACTTCGTAATCGTTACGCGTGTCGATCACGATCGTCGCGGGATCGTCGATCAGCGCGTTCCAGTCGGCGGGCGCGACATATTTGCCGGGCTGCGTCGGGTCGATATCGGGTTCGCCCATCGTCACGATCTCGCGCTTCAGCCGTATTTTCGTCCGGTGAAACGGCATCTCGGCGGCGGTGCTGTATTTGACCTCCATATCCGCACAGCCGGGTAACGCGCGGATATGCGCCAGCACCGCGTCTAGGGCATCCGCGCGTCCGGCGATCGTGCCGTTGATCCCTTCTGGCGCGAGAAGCAAAGTGCCGCGCACGCCATGCGCGGTGCAGGCGTCGAGCAACGGCCCGCGCAACGCGGCGGGATCGTCGAACCGCGTGAATTGATAGAGGGCAGCGACGCGAATATCGGTCATCGCGCGTCTTTATTCGGCTGCGCGACGCGCGGCTAGGCCGGGGTGACGGAAAATCGACGATGGCGTATGAAGGCGCGTGCCAAAGAAACCGAAAGCCGGTCTGCCGACCCGCGACCAAATCATCGCCTTCATCGAATCCTCGACGACCCCTGCGGGCAAGCGGGAGATCGCGAAGGCGTTCGGCCTGACCGCGCAGGAAAAGATCGGGCTGAAGGCGCTGCTCAAGGACATGGCCGATGAAGGCCTGATCGACAGCGCGCCAGGTCGCGCGTTTCACAAAATGGGCGGGCTGCCCAAGGTGACCGTGCTTCGTATCGTCGACGTCGATGACGGCGGCAATGTCTGGGCGGTGCCCGATCGGTGGGAAGCGGAAATCCCCGCGCCGAAGTTGCGCGTGCGCGAACGCAAGCGCGGGGCGCTGGGCGTCGGCCAGCGTATTCTTGCGCGGACCGAGGAAGCGGGGAAGGGCTGGATCGCGCATCCGATGAAGCTGCTCGAAAAGGCGGCGGACCAGTTGCTCGGCGTCTTGCGTGAGGAGAATGGGCGGTTCTGGCTGACCGGCGTCGACAAGAAGGAACGCCGCGAATTTCCCGTCAGTGACACCGGCGGCGCGGAGGCGGGCGATCTGGTTCTGGCGGAACGATCGGGGCGACCACCGAAAATCACCGCGCGCGTCGTTCAGAAACTGGGCGATCCATTCGCGCCGCGCAGTTTTTCGCTGATCGCGATTCACAAACTGGGCATCCCCGACGTCTTCGCGCCCGAGACGATCGATGAGGCGGAGCGCGTCGCGACGACCCCGCTGGGTGATGACCGCGAGGACCTGACCGCGATCCCGATCGTGGCGATCGATCCTGCCGATGCGCGCGATCACGACGATGCGGTCTGGGCCGCGCCCGACGATGACCCGGCGAATCCGGGCGGGTGGAAGGCGATCGTCGCGATCGCGGACGTCAGTTTCTATGTCCGCCCCGGATCGGCACTCGACAAGGAAGCACGGCGGCGCGGCAATTCGGTTTACTTCCCCGACCGCGTCGTGCCGATGCTGCCTGAAATCCTGTCGGCGGAGGTGTGTTCGCTCAAGAAGGGCGAGGATCGCGCCGCGC
>JAPKCG010000475.1 GCA_028823055.1 Sphingomonas bacterium | reverse complement strand
GCATTCACGCCCAAGAACGTCATCGATTTCGCGGCGGGCCTGAGCGGCGGAAAGTACAAGTTCGGCGACGACGGACTTCTGACCTACGACGGCAAACCGGTGAACGTGTCGGCGGATATCGCGAACAGCGAACAATACCGCGAAGCGTACCATCAACGATTTGGGTCGTATCCGCCCTTAACTGTCGACGTACGCGGCGGGCAGGTGACGCCAGAAGCCCAGTCTGCGCTGGAGCAGAAGCGCGACTCCTTCGGCGGCGGCATCGACGCGGTGGTGCGCGGTGCTGCAGACACCGCATCGCTTGGCCTGGCCGATCCCTTGGCTGCCGCGGTTCGCAGCACATTCAACGGGGAAGGGTTTGGCACCAACCTTGTTCGGGAACGTGCCGTCAGCGCCGCCGACGAGAAAGTGAACCCGTGGCTGCGGCTTGGCGGGCAAGCGGCGGGTGTCGTACCGAGCTTCACCGCGCTTTCTCGTCTCGGTGCGACCTTCGCGCCCGCCAGCCCCTATTTCGGCGCGGCAGTCACCGATACCGCGGGCGGTGCGGTCTATGGTGGCGCGAGCAACATGGAGAAGGATCCGATCGCGGGAGCCCTCATCGGCGGCTCGACGGCGCTGATCGGCAATCAGGTTGGGCAGCGCTTGGTTGCTCCGCTGGTCGAGCGCGCCTTGAGCAGCGCAACTGGCAAGATTGATCCGATCGTACGTGCGCTCACGAATCGGTCGACCAACGCGGACACGACAGTGGCGCGAGCGCTGCTAAACGATGCGCAGCGCCTCGACTTGCCTATGTCGCTGGCCGATGCCGATCCGAAGTTCCGCGCGGTGGCAGGGTCGGCAACCCGGCTCGCACCTGCCGGTCGTGAATATGACGAGCAAGTCATTGAGCCCCGCGGACGCGCCCAGGCCGAACGCGCTATATCGGGAATTGAACGGGATTTCGGACCCACCGTCGACGTGGGTCGAACCGCGGACGATCTGGTGTCGCAGGGTAGAACGGCGGCGTCTCCGCTGTACGAGCAGGCATACGCCGCGCCGGTCGTAGCGACGCCAGAGATCGACACATTGCTCAACACCCCCGCCGGGCGTGCCGCCCTCGCCCGCGCGAAGACGATCGCGGCCAATGAACGGCGCGACCCCCAGTCGATGGGCTTTGCGCTCGATCATGAAGGCAACGTGGCGCTAAATCCGGTGAACCTCGACGCCTTCCAGAAGCAGGCCGAAGCGAAGTCAGCTTTCGATGCCGCACAAGAGGCGCATCGCGTCGCCATGCGAACCGCGGGCGCTGATACGAACGCGACGCGCGATGCCGTAGTGCAAAGCCGCGCCAATATGCAGGATGCGACCGCGGCTCTCGCGGCGCGCCCTGCTGAAGGCGCAGCGGCGACCCAGCGGGGATATACGACGCAGACGCTGGACTATGTGAAGCGCGGTCTCGACGACATTCTCGAAGAGCGCCGCGATAAGGTGACGGGACGCCTTAACCTCGACGAATATCTTCGGTCGGTGAACCAAGTGCGCGGCCAGCTGGTCAACGAAGTCGATCGCCTCAATCCCGGATATCGTACGGCTCGACAGGCTTACCAGGGACCGGCCCGCGAGAAAGATGCGCTAGTCAGCGGATACGGTGCCGTCAGCACGCGGATGAAGCCGGACAGCATGTCACGTATCGTCGAGCGGCTTCCCTCGAATGAGTTGGGGCAGTTCCAGTCGGGTTACCGTACCGGAATGGCAGAGCACGTTGAAGGCATGCGGCTGAGCAGCGACCCCTATGCCGCGGTGTGGGGCACGCCGGATCAGATGGCGAAAGCCGAAATGCTTTTCCCCGACGGTGTTAGTAATTTTTCGCGACAGGCCGAACTTGAGAAGCTGATGGCGAAGACCCAGCATGAAACGCTGGGTGGCTCACCAACCGCCGGTCGCCGTGCCGCAGATGAACAGTTCGCGCCTGGGTTAGGGGTTCAGCTTGCCGGGGAAGCGGCGCTGGGCACTCTGACGGGCACGCCGCCAATCAGTGCAGTGACAAGGGCGATCCGCGCGACGGCTGGCGATCGGTTCCGGATGGGTATCGGTGGAAGCAAGAAGGCAGCGTCGATAGCTGAGCTACTTTTGGAGCCCGACCCCTCGAAAGGTTTAACGACGATCGATGCGATGATCGCTCAGCAGCTTCTGCGGTCCCAAAGCCGCGCAATCGGCGGCAGCGTCGGCGCGGCGGCGACTGTCCCGATGCTTGGGGCGAAATAGCTCGGGGTACCGGATTGTCGCGATCGTCGTGCCGATCGCGCTGCCGATCCCAATCGCGATCATGCCGGTGATTGCCATGACCTAGTGGTAGCCGCATTTCGGTGTCAGGTCGAATGTTTCATGAATTGCGCTGGCAAGGATTGTCGGTGGCTATGAACCGCAGCTGGAAGCTTCCCAGCTCACTCCCTTTCACGCTCATTCCCCTTACCGACGGGAGCACGCCGTATGTGTAGCCCTTGGGTATCGTTTCGCCAAAAATCATGGATCCCGACCGAAACTCATCATCACTTGTCGAAATCAC
>JAPKCG010000060.1 GCA_028823055.1 Sphingomonas bacterium | reverse complement strand
GTCATTCCAGCTAGTCTTAAGACTCATTCATCCAGCAAGGCGATACAGCTAGCGGCGAATTTGATGGCAGACAGGAAGGGGTGGGCGCAACGCGTCGTAGCGCGCGTAGATGCGCCGCCAATCCGTCAGCTTGCCGAACATATCCTCGCTGCGATTGCGCTGACGGTAGAGTCTTCGGTCGTGCGGGATGGCGACATTGCGCCAACCTTGGAGGGGATGGGCACGGTGATGGCCGCTTTTGGCGCGCGCCTAGCGGAAGCAGGCAGCGTCGTAGCTTCGGTCGGCGAGCATCGCCGTCGCTTGCGGCAGCGTATGGACCAGCACAGCGGCGTCCTTCTAGTCGCTGGTCTGCGCTTCGGTCGGGACCAGACGAACGGGACGATCTCATCGCATATCGCATCGAGCTTGGTGGTCAGCCCGCCGCGGCTACGTCCGATGCAACGCGGTAGAGCCCCTTTTTAAGCAGGCTCGCGTCGGTTCGGTGCGCCTTGAGATGCGTCGCATCGATCATCAGGCGATCCGAGGTATCGCTGGCCGCGGCCAGTTCGGCGAACATATTGTCGAACGCACCAAGCCTGCTGCAGCGGACGAAGCGGGTATATGTCGTCTAACGTGGTTGGTACGCCGCAGGTGCATAGCGAGCCACCGCAGGCTGTTGGGGATTGCGGACAGGATGCCGCTCAACACCCCCAGGTGTCCGCCCTCGCTACCACGTGCGGCAAGGGAAAACACGGCTCGATCCGACGCATGCATGTCCGAGAGCAACAGCGGATCACCCGTCGCGACACGGCCGAGCCCGCTGAAAAAGACGCTAGTAAATCTCTCAACTCAATTTTAAGTCGGGCAATCAGTGAGCCGCAGCGAAGATTGCCATGAGGGCACCGTGCTGGGGATATCCTTCCACAACCACGATCCAACTCGCGTGTCATTCTCCGACCGACGATGCAGGCCGGCATGCCTCGGACGCTGTTCAGCTACATCAAAAGCTCTTCACGACCGGCATCGCATGCACCCGCCCCATAGCAATCCAACACCTGGGGCAAGTCGGGCGGAGAACGACCCGCTAACTCAAATGACTATTGTATCGGGCAATATCAACGGACGCTGTTCGTTGTCGGCACAGGGCGTCCCGCGACGGTCGAATGATTACGGCCAACCTCGAACTGCGTCATGGTCGCCAAAATCGGGATACGGTCGCGTCCGATGGCAGTCTAAGCCCGATCGGGAATCGTCCCTTCGTCGGCGATGCCTGCGGAAAATGAATCCGACGAGTCGGTGCCATCCGCCTGATGCGCGCCCTTTTTATCGACGCCCTCTTTGTCAACGATGCCGGCGGGCTTCGTACTGCTGCTGCGGAGCGTAAGCAAAGCGGCCGCTGCCGCACCTGCTGCCGCCAAGCCACCAGCGACCGCCGCGAGGCCCCATTTGCCGCCCGACGTTGCGCTGGACGATGTCGAGTTGCTCTTCGTCGGCGCGGTTCGCTTCGTCGCTTGCTTACGCGGCGCAGTCTTCGCCGTCGCGCGAGGCTTGGTGCGCGCCGCGACGCGCGGCTTGGCCGCCGCCTTGGGTTTTGCCTCAGCCTCCGGCTTTGCCGCGGCCGCTGTCGTCGTCGTTGCCTTGCGCGCGCGTGTCGCTGGCTTGGCGGCGGCTTTGGGCGCGCTCGTCTTGCGCGGGGCGCGGCGGCGCGGCGTGGCGGGTTTCTCGGGACTGGTCGGCGGCGTGTCGGGAGAGTCGGTCATCGGGGTCTCCTATATCGATTCGATAGCGTAACGCATCACCGGTGGTTCGGCTCCGCTATTGGCCCGCTCAGCGGAAAGGCGGTTCGTCGAAAGCACGCAATTTGCGACTATGCAGCTTTTCGCCCTCAAGCCGCAATTGTTCGCATGCCTCGATCCCGATCCGCATATGTTCGCTGATCGCGCGTTCGTAAAAGCGGTTCGCCTGGCCCGGCAGCTTCAATTCGCCGTGGAGCGGCTTGTCCGACACGCAGAGCAAGGTGCCATAGGGGACACGGAACCGGTATCCCTGCGCCGCGATCGTCGCCGATTCCATGTCGATCCCGACCGCGCGGCTGAGCGAAAAACGCAGTGCCGATTTCGAATAGCGCAGCTCCCAGTTCCGATCGTCGGTCGTCACGATCGTCCCGGTACGCAAACGCCGTTTCAGCTCCTCGCCCGACTGGCCCGAAATGATTTCCGACGCCTTGGCGAGCGCCTGCTGAACTTCGGCGATTGCGGGGACGGGAATTTCGGGAGGCAGCATTTCGTCGAGAACATGGTCGTCGCGCAGATAGGCGTGAGCGAGGACATAATCCCCGATCCGCTGGCTGGGGCGCAAGCCGCCGCAATGGCCGATCATCAGCCACGCTTCGGGCCGCAGCACGGCGAGGTGGTCGCAGATCGTCTTCGCATTCGACGGTCCGACGCCGATATTGACGAGCGTGATCCCCGTGCGGTCGTCCGCCATCAGATGATAGGCGGGCATCTGGTGCCGCCGCCACGCGCTGTCGGTGACGAGCCGGTCGACGTCTTCGGGGGTATCGATGACGATGTTGCCCGCGCCCGACAGGCTGGTGAAGCGTCCGCCCTCGCCAAGCTGCGAAGCGCCCCAACGGACGAATTCGTCGACATAGCGGTGATAATTGGTGAACAGGACGAAGCGTTGCGTATGCTCCGACGGCGTGCCCATGTAATGGCGCAGGCGGGCAAGGCTGAAGTCGGTACGCAGCGCATCGAAGAGCGCGAGCGGCCGGACGCTGTTTTCGTTGATCCACAACCCGTCCGCGATCTCGTCGCCGATGTGCGATAGCTCGGTCGCGGGAAACCACCGGGCGAGTTCGAGCGCGGACACCTGATCGAGGCTCATCGCATGACCGGGATCGAGGACATAGGGAAAGGGAATTTCCTGCCGCCCCGGTGCCGCATCGACCGACACGTCGTAATCTTCCATCAACAGTGTCAGCTGTTCGGTCAGATAATCCGCAAAGATCGCAGGCTTCGTGACGCTGATCCGGTATTCGCCGGGGGTGACCAGCCGACCAAATGACCGGCGAGGGGTCGGGCGGTCATCGCCGCCGCGGAAGGTCAGACGGATTTCGGGATAGGCGAACGACCCATCGGTACGGCTCTTCGAACTGGGCGGCGTGCCGTCGGCGAGATAGGTGGTCAGCGCGGCCTGAAGGCGATCGACGGAAGCGGTGTATAGCCGGTCGAGTTCGGCGACGATATCGGATGCGGTTGTCATCCTGGATCGTTACGCGGCGACCGTGACGGGTGCAAGACATCCCGCCCCCCTGGTCAGGCCAGAAGGGCGGGAGCGTGACATTACATTTCGGTCAGCAGATGCTCGGCGCTCGATACCTTGAACTCGCCGGGTGCCTCGACGTTGAGCTGCTTCACGACACCGTCCTCGACGATCATCGAATAACGCTGGCTGCGCGTGCCCATGCCGAACCCGCTGCCATCCATCGTCAGGTCGATCGCCTTGGCGAAATCGCCATTGCCATCGGCGAGCATCGTGATGCCGTCGGCGTCCGCCGACTTGGCCCATGCGCCCATGACGAAGGCATCGTTGACCGAGACGCAGGCGATCTCGTCGACGCCCTTGGCCTTCAGATCGTCGTTCTTTTCGACAAAGCCGGGCAAATGCTTGGCCGAACAGGTCGGTGTGAACGCGCCGGGGACCGCGAACAGCGCGACGGTGCGCCCACTGAAGAAATCGTCGGTGCTGACGGTGTCTGGGCCATCCGCTGTGACCTTCACGAGCTTAACCGAAGGAAGCTTGTCGCCTACGCTGATCGTCATGATGGGGTGATCTCCTCGACGTCGCGGGATGCGACGGTTCCTGCGCAAGGTCGGGCGAGCAGGTGTCGATTTCAACCATGACAGCGGCTGGTCGGCATGGTTATGCTCTACGAATGGAGCAACCCCCTTATCTGACCGGCCAATTTCTCCTCGCGCTACCGGGAATGAGCGACCCGCGTTTCGATCATGCGGTAATCGCCCTGTGTTCGCATGACGAAGGTGGCGCGATCGGAATCGGGGTCGGCGCGATCGTCGAGGGGCTGGGGCTGCATGATCTGTTGGGGCAGCTCGACATCGAGCCGGGGGTCGCCCCCGATGCGACGATCCATTTCGGCGGCCCTGTGGAAACACGGCGCGGGTTCGTGCTGCACTCGCTCGATTGGAGCGGGCAGGACACGATCGACGTTGCGGGCCGCTGGGGCTTGTCCGGCACCACCGACGTGCTCCGCGCAATCGCGGAGGGCACGGGACCGCAGCGTTATCTCGTCGCGCTGGGCTATGCCGGATGGGATGCGGGGCAACTCGAAGGGGAGTTGACCACGCCAGGCTGGCTCAATGTCGCGGGATCGGCGGCGTTGATATTCGATACCGAGGCGCCAGACCGCTGGGCCGATGCACTGGCCGGCGCGGGCGTCGATCCGCGCCTGCTGGTCGCGGGCGCGGGCAACGCCTGAACAACATATAAAGATATCTTTATATTTGATCTCCAGGCGGCTTGGCGTTACAGCGCACAGCATGTCGATCGGCGCTGCGCGCCTTGGTCGGCCCAATCGACTTGGAGAATTTCCCGTGGCAACTGTGCTCGCCAAACCCACCGACAATGTCATCAAGGACATCACGCTCGCCGATTTCGGTCGTAAGGAGATCGACATCGCCGAGACCGAGATGCCCGGCCTGATGGCGCTGCGCGAGGAATTCGGCGCATCGAAGCCGCTGAAGGGCGCGCGGATCACGGGGTCGCTTCACATGACGATCCAGACCGCGGTGCTGATCGAAACGCTGACCGCGCTGGGCGCCGATGTCCGCTGGGCGACGTGCAACATCTTCTCGACGCAGGACCATGCCGCCGCCGCGATCGCCGCGACGGGCGTGCCCGTGTTCGCGGTGAAGGGCGAGAGCCTGGCCGATTACTGGAACTATGTCGGCGACATCTTCAGCTGGGATGGCGAAACCGAAGGCCAGACCGCCAACATCATCCTCGACGATGGCGGCGATGCCACGATGTTCGCGCTCTGGGGTGCGAAGCTCGAAGCCGGGCACACGATGCCCGAGCCCGAGAATGAAGAAGAAGTCGAGATGCAGCGCGCGCTGAAGGCGTTCATCGCCAAGAAGCCCGGCTATCTGACCGAGACCGTCAAGAATCTGAAGGGCGTGTCGGAAGAGACGACGACCGGCGTGCATCGGCTGTACGAGATTTCGAAGAAGGGCGAGTTGCCCTTCCCCGCGATCAACGTCAACGACAGCGTCACCAAGTCGAAGTTCGACAATCTGTATGGCTGCAAGGAATCGCTGGTCGACGCGATCCGTCGCGCGACCGACGTCATGCTGGCGGGCAAGGTCGCCTGTGTCGCGGGCTTCGGCGATGTCGGCAAGGGGTCGGCACAGTCGCTCCGTAACGGCGGCGCGCGCGTGATGGTGACCGAAGTCGATCCGATCTGCGCGCTGCAGGCCGCGATGGAAGGTTTCGAGGTCGTGACGATGGATGAGGCGGTCAAACGCGCCGACATCTTCTGCACCGCGACGGGCAATGCCGATGTCATCACCGCCGATCATATGAAGGCGATGAAGCCGATGTCGATCGTCTGCAACATCGGCCATTTCGACAGCGAGATCCAGATTTCGGCGCTGTCGAATTATGAATGGGACGAAGTGAAGCCGGGCACCGACCTGGTGAAGTTCCCCGATGGCAAGCAGATCATCATCCTCGCCAAGGGGCGTCTGGTGAACCTGGGTTGCGCGACGGGTCACCCCTCGTTCGTGATGTCGGCGTCATTCACCAACCAGACGCTCGCGCAGATCGAGCTGTGGACCAAGGGTGAGAATTACAAGAACGAAGTCTATGTCCTGCCCAAGCATCTCGACGAGAAGGTCGCGGCGCTGCATCTGGAAAAGCTCGGCGTGTCGCTGTCGAAACTGACGCCGAAGCAGGCCGGCTATATCGGCGTGCCGGTCGAAGGGCCGTTCAAGCCCGACCATTACCGCTACTAAGACCCGTGCGTCGGGGCGACCCGGCGCGACCGATCGGTCGATCAGGGCTTGGGGACCACGTTCCCGAGCCCTTTTTCGTGTAGCATGGCTTCCCTGTATCCCCGGCCTTCCCTAAACCATTGCCGATGAGGGGTAACACGGTCGGTCCGATCCGATGATCACGCTGGGAATTGGGACGGTCGTGCTGTGCGGGGCGTTGCTCGCCTTGCTCGTCGGCGGGGCCGGCTGGGCGCTGTTCGTCGGGCTCAAGGCGCAGGGCGAGGGCAGCGCGATGATCGGCGCCGCGCGGGAGGCCGAACTCGTCCGCCAGTCCGCGCCCGCGCTCGCGATGGTCGTGCGGAGCGACGGGCGGATCGAGATGCCCGATCGGATGGCGGACTGGCTGGGCCATGTCACGCCGCCGCGTTTCCTTGCCGATCTTGCCGCGCCGGACCGCGGGATCACGCAGGAGGATGCCGCCGCGCTGGCCAGGGATATCGGCGCGGCGCAGCGATCGGGCCGCGCCTTCAAGCGCGCGCTGCGTCCGATCGGTTCGGATCGCGCGATTACGTTGCGGGGGCATCGCGCGCCGGGCGAGATGGGGGCGGGCGGGACGGTGCTCGTCTGGGCGTTCGACGCGACCGAAAGCGAGGCGGAAATCGCGCGGCTGACCGGCGAATCGGCGCGGCTGGGCCAGGCGCATGACGCGCTGAGCGGCTTGATAGAGGCCGCGCCGTTGCCGATGTGGTATCGCGGATCGGACCTCAATCTCGCGATGGTCAACACCGCCTATGTCGCGGCGGTCGAGGGGCGGGATGCCGCCGATGTCGTCGCCCGCGGCATCGAACTGATCGACGGATCGGGCGCGGAAGGCGGGCCGCTGGCAGGCGCGGCGCGGGCGCGCGACACCCGGCAACCGCAGCGGCGGATCGTCCATGCGACGCTCAATGGCGACCGTCGCTCACTTGAGGTCCATGACGTGCCATTGCCCAATACGGGGGTCGCGGGGTTTGCGGTCGATGTCGAGGACCTCGAACAATCGCGCGCGGGCGCGAAGCGCTTTGCCGATGCGCAGCGCGCGATGCTCGACCGGTTGTCGGCGGGGGTCGCGCAATTCGGTGCCGATCACAGTCTCGTCTTCTGTAATCAGCCGTTCCGCCGGATGTTCGCGATGCGCAGCGAATGGTTGTCCGATCGCCCCGAATTTGACCGCGTGCTCGAACGGATGCGCGAGGCGGGGCGGCTACCCGAGGTCCGCGATTTTCCCGGCTGGAAGGCGGAGCGGCGGGAATGGTTCCTGCCGCGCGAGGAAGCGAGCGAGGAGAACTGGCATTTGTCAGGCGGCACGCATTTGCGCGTCGTCGGTCAGCCATTGCCCGACGGCGGATTGTTGCTGATCTTCGAAGATCGCACCGAACAGGTCCAGCTCGCCAGCGCGCGCGATACGTTGCTGCGTGTCCGTACCGCGACGTTCGACAATCTGTTCGAGGCGCTCGCGGTGTTCGCGACCGACGGCAAGCTGCAATTGTGGAACAACCGGATGCGTTCGGTCTGGGGGTTCGAGGAGGAGTTCCTCGCCGCGCATCCGCGCGTCGATACGTTTGCCGATGCCGCCGCACCCAAGCTCGCGACGCCAGATCGCGCCACGTTGATCCCTGAACTCGTCCGCTCCGCGACGCTCGAACGGCAACAGCGCAGCGGTCAGGTCGCCTTTGCCGATGGGCGTCATTTCGAATTTGCCGCGGTGCCACTGCCCGACGGCAATGCACTCTTGACGATGCTCGACATCACCGACAACCAGCGGGTCGAACGGGCACTGCGCGACCGCGCCGACGCGCTGGAGACGGCGGACAAGGTCAAAACGCAGTTCGTCGCGAATATGAGTTACGAGCTGCGCACCCCGCTGACCTCGATCGGCGGCTTCGCGGAGATGCTCCACGGCGGCTATGCGGGCAAGATGACCAAACAGGCCGACAGCTATGTCGAAGCGATCCTCGAATCGGTCGAGCGACTCGGGCTGCTGGTCGACGATGTGCTCGATCTGACGCGCGGCGATGGCGCGGATGCCGAACTGGTCCGCGACGACGTCGATCTTGCCGCCATCGCGCGGGCGGCGGCGGACACGCTCAGGCCCGCCGCAAGCCGTCGCAAGCTCGACTTCGCGATCGAGACGGCACGGTCGACGGGACGGGTCACGGGCGATCCGACGCGGCTGCAAGAAGCGATCGAGCATCTGCTTCGTCATGCGGTCGCCGCGACGCCGGAGGGGGGGCGCGTCCTGCTCCACACCGATGGCAGCGCGACACAGGCGCGCGTCGTCGTGTCGGACAATGGCAACGGGATGGACGCGGACAGCGCCGCGACCGCGTTCGACCGGTTCGCCGAACCTGGTATGCAGCCAACCGGCGAACGGGCGCTCGGGCTCGGCCTGCCGCTCGCCAAGCAATTCATCGAGGCGCATGGCGGTACGATCGCCTTACTATCCGAGCCGGGTGAGGGAACGCTCGTCACGATCGAGCTGCCACGACGGTGAGGGAAGTCCTGCTCCCCGATCCGGCGGCAAGCGAGGCGTTCGGCGCATCGCTGGCGCCGCTGTTGCGCGCGGGTGACGTGGTGACGCTGCAAGGCGAATTGGGTGCGGGCAAGACGAGCATCGCACGGGGATTGCTCGCCGCGCTTGGGCTTGCGGGCGAAGCGCCGAGTCCGAGTTTCGCGATCGTTCAGCCCTATGCGCCGCCGGAGGTCGCGATGCCGGTCCTGCATGTCGATCTTTACCGGATCGACGACCCTGCCGAGATCGAGGAACTGGGTCTCGACGATGCGCGCTATGATTCGGCGCTGCTGATCGAATGGCCGGAACGCGCGCCGGGGCGGTGGCCCGATGCGCTTCGGCTTGCCCTGACGACGCAGGCGGATGGCGCGCGGCGCTTGACAGCGACACTGCCCCCCGCTTGGGAGCGGCGATGGCCGATATGACCCCGCCCCCCGCTGCCGAAGCTTTCATCGCCGATCTCGGCTGGGCGGGGGAGATTGTCCCGCTCGCTGGAGACGCATCGTTCCGCCGTTATTTTCGGGTGCGCAGTGGCGGGCGTAACGCGGTACTGATGGATGCGCCGCCCCCGCACGAAGACCCGCGGCCCTTTATCGGGGTCGCGGAATGGCTGACGACACACGGATTTCCCGCCCCCGCCATTATCGGTGCCGATCTGGACCACGGCCTGGTCCTGCTCGAAGATTTCGGCGATGCGCGGATGCGCGAGGCGATCGATGCCGAACCGGACGCGACATCAGGCCTATACGAACGCGCGGTCGACCTGCTCGTCGAATTGCGGCGGCATCCGGCGGGGCCGCTCGAACCCTATGACCGTACAGTCCTGCACCTTGAGGCCGATCTGCTGACGCAATGGTATTGCCCGGCGGTCGGCATCGACGCGGATCAGGCGGGCTATACCGCGGCATGGGACGCGGTGTTCGATCATGCGCTGAGCTCGCAACCGGTCACGGTGCTGCGCGATTACCATGCCGAGAACCTGATGCTGGTCGGTGAGGACCGCGCGCTGGGGTTGCTTGATTTTCAGGACGCGCTGGCGGGGCATCCCGCCTATGATCTCGTTTCGCTGCTGCAGGATGCGCGGCGCGATGTCGAGCCCGAGATCGAGGCAGCGATGCTGCAGCGATATTGCGCAGAAACCGGGGCGGGGGAGGATTTTCTTGCCGCCTATTATGTGCTTGGTGCGCAGCGCAACGCAAAGATTGTCGGGATATTCACGCGGTTGTGGAAACGCGATGGCAAGCCGCGCTATCCGACGCTGTGTCCCCGCGTATGGCGGTATCTGGAGGCCGATCTGGCGCAACCGGTGCTGGCACCCGTGGCGGCGTGGTTCGACGCCAATATCCCGCCCGCCATGCGCGGTGACCCGTCGGGGATCGGTGCATGACGCGGCAGATCGCAGTCCGACCCGTGCCCCGTGGCGCCGTGCCAGGCATCGCGATGGTGATGGCGGCGGGGCTCGGCAAACGGATGCGACCGCTGACCGCGACCCGGCCCAAGCCGCTCGTCGAGCTGGCGGGTAAGCCGTTGATCGATCACGTGTTCGATCGGCTGATCGTCGCGGGCGTCGGTCGTGCGGTCGTCAATGTCCATTATCTCGCCGATACGATGGAGGCGCATCTTCAAGGTCGGTTTCCGGAAATAGACATCGCGATTTCGGACGAGCGTGGACAATTGCTGGAGACGGGGGGCGGTCTGGTCAAGGCGAAGCCGCTGCTCGGCGACGACCCGATCCTGGTGGTCAACAGCGACAATTTCTGGCTCGACGGGCCGATGGATACGCTCAGGCTGCTCGCATCGCGCTGGGACGATGCGACGATGGACGCGCTGCTGCTCGTCGTACCGCTGGCGCGCGCCAACCACCATGGCGGGACGGGCGATTTTATCCTCGATGCGTCGGGGCGGATAACGGATCGACGCAAGCCGGGCCGCGTCGCGCCGTTCGTCTATACCGGGATCCAGATCCTGCATCCGCGCGTCATCGCCGATGCGCCAGAGGGACCATTCTCGACGAACCTGTTCTGGACGCGCGCGATCGAGGCGGGGCGTGCCTATGCCCAGGTCCATCAGGGCCTGTGGTTCGACATCGGCACGCCAAAGGCGATCCCGAAAACGGAATCCGTCCTGCTTCATGGCTGAGCGCAGCGCCGGAGCGGGCGCACCGACGCTGTTCACGATCCCGGCGCATCGCGCCTTCGCGGACACGCTGGTCGCAGGGTTGCTGCAGCAGACGGCGGGCGATCCGCTGACCTTGGCGCGCGGAATGGTCCTGCTGCCCAATAACCGCGCGGTGCGCGCGATGACCGAGGCGTTCGTGCGCGCCAGCGGCGGCGGACTGTTGCTGCCGCGCATGGTCCCGATCGGCAGCCCCGATCTGGGCGAGGCGATCGGTGCTGCGCTTGATCCCGTCGATATTCAGGACGCGCCACCACCCGCGATCCCGCCGATGCAGCGGCGGATGATCCTAGCGCGGCTCGTCGCGGAGGAGCGCGCGACGGCGGGGATGCCGATCGACATGGCGGAGGCAGTGCGGCTGGCGGGGGAATTGTGCCGGACGCTCGATCAACTGCTGGTCGAGGAAGTGCCCCCCGCGCGGTTGCGCGATCTCGACCTCGCGCCCGAGCTTACCGAACATTGGCACCGCGCGTTGTCGACATTTTCGGTCGTGTTCGACCGCTGGCCGTCGGCGCTTGGCGCGCTGGGGCTGACAGATGCGGCAACGCGGCGGATCCTGGTGCTCGACCGGCTCGTCGAACGCTGGCGGTTGACGCCTCCGCCGGGGTTCGTCTGCGCGGCGGGGGTGACCGACAGTGCGCCGGCGGTCGCGCGGCTGCTGCGCTGCGTCGCTGATCTGCCGATCGGAATGACGGTGTTCGCGGGCCTCGACCTCGCCTTGCCCGACAACGAGTGGGATGCGCTCGGCCCGCACGCGGCTGATCCGACGACCGGGTTCGTCGCGCGATCGATCGAGACGCACCCTCAATTCCATCTGAAGCTGTTGCTCGACCGGATGGGGGTCGGACGCGGCGAAGTCAGGACGTGGCGCGGGGGCGCTGGTCCCGATGCGGGCAGCGCGCGCGGAAGGGCGATCGCCAACGCCCTGTCACCCGCGATGTTCACCGGCAAATGGACGGTGCTGAAAGCGGAGGACCGGCGGCTGACGGGTGTCGTCGCCGCCGAATTCGCGAGCCCCGCCGAAGAGGCGCAGGGGATCGCACTGACCCTGCGCGAGGCATTGGAGGTCGAGGGGCGCACCGCAGCACTTGTGACCCCCGATCGCGCGCTCGCCCGGCGCGTCGCGGCGCATTGCGCGCGGTGGGGCATCAGCGTCGACGACAGCGCGGGGCGACCGTTGTCGATCCTGCCGCCGGGAACTTTGTTGCTCGCGCTTGCCGAAGCGGGGGCGCAACGCTTTGCGCCGCTCGCGCTCCTGGCGCTGTTCAAACACCCGCTCGTCCGAAGCGGCGAGGCGCGGCTGCCATGGCTCGATCAGGTGCGGCGACTCGATGCGGCATTGCGAGGGCCACGACCTGCGCCGGGGCTGGCGGGGATAGGCGCGCATCTTGTTGCGGGCGAGGTTGCCGACTGGTGGGGCGAAGCCAGCGCCTTGCTAGCGCCGCTTGAGGCGGCATTCGCGGTTCAGCAATGCTCCCCGGCGGCGCTGATAGCGGTATTGCGCGAGACGGCGGCAACGC
>JAPKCG010000059.1 GCA_028823055.1 Sphingomonas bacterium | reverse complement strand
GCGGCCCGGTCGTCTTTGCCCCCTTCGCCGCCGACAGCGACTATTTCGCCCCCGACAAACAATGGATGCTCAACCTGCGCGTGACGGGTCTGGAGGCGATGATCGGGACGCTGAGCGCGGCCGGCATCGCGGTCGAACGCCGCGCCGAATGGGATTCACCCGAAATCGGCCGCTTCGCGCGCATCCACGACCCCGAAGGCAATGCGATCGAATTATGGGAAGCGCCCGCCTGACCGTCGCAACAACGACGAAGGGGCCGGTGCGCATCGTGCGAACCGGCCCCCCGTCGTTTTCAGATCGATTCGATCAGATCAGAATTTACCGCGCAGCGTGATGCCGTAGGTGCGTGGTTCAGCCAGAAACTGCGAGAAGATCTGACGACCGCCGGGATATTGGGGATCCTGGAAAGCCGCATTCGACGCGCCCGCCTGGAACGACGAATTGAACGCGACCTGCGCATAATTCTGGTTCGTTACATTCTGCGCCCACAATTCGAGCGCGAACCGGTCGTCGGGTGCGCGGATGCCGATGCGCGCATTGACCAGCGTGAAGCCGTCCTGGATCTTCTGCGGGAACAGGTCCGATCCGGTGTTCACGTCGCTCGTCGTGCGCTGATCGACATAGAACAGCGCCGAATAGCCCGTGTCGCCAATCGGCGGGGTCCACGATACCGACGAGGTCGTCACGAAGTCCGCCGAATTCGACAGCGTGCTGCCCGGCAGTGCACGCAGCGCCTGATCGAGCGGGGCGCCCGAGAGGTTGCCCGCCAGCTGATCGCGATAGCGCGTATCGGTCAGCGTGGCGCCAAGGGCGATACGCAGATCGCGCGCAGGCGTGATCGCGCCTTCGAGCTCGATACCCTTGGCGCGGACGCCATAGCCGATATTGCCCTGCGCACAGGCACCTGTGGTCGCCGCCGCGGCGTTGTAATTCGCCGCGCCGGTGAAGGTGCTTTGATCGCGATCGCCGCCGTTCAGATCGGCCGAACAGCCGTTGATGTTCTGAACGAGGAAGACGGTGCCGTTGAACGTGTTGAGCTGGAAGTTCTTGAAGTCCTGCACGAACGCCGTCGCACTGACCGAGAACGGCCCGGTCGCATATTTAGCGCCGATTTCATATGCGTTGACCGTCTCCGGCGAGAACTGCAGCCCCTTGACCAGCGCCTGCGCACCGCCGACCGCCGCGAAGGGCAGGATCGGCGACTTCAACGCCGAACGGTCGAGATTGAAACCGCCCGCTTTGTAACCGCGCGAGAAGCTGCCGTACAAAAGCAGGTCGTCGATCGGCTTCCACGACAGGATCGCGGTGCCGGTGAACTGATCCTCGGTGCGCCGATCGTTGATCGACACGCCGTTCAGTTCCGACGTCGAATTACCCTGACACGACAGACCGACGATTCCCCCGGCCACCGCACCAAGCGCCGGGTTGGTCAGGAATGGCAGCAGCGCCTGCTGGTTCGCTACGCAGGCGGTGTTGTCATTGCCGAACGTCGCATTCAGCTTCTTGCGCTCGTTCGTGTAGCGCACGCCCAGCGTCAGATCGACGGTCGGGGTGACGTGGAAGATGTTGTGCGTGAACGCGGCGAAGTTGCGGCTGTTCTGGTTATACTGATCGAGCGTCGAACCCCGGTCGCTGATCCCATCGAGCCGGAGCAGCGAAGACAGGATCGTCGGACCGACCGGCCCGAATGCGCCCGAGAACGCGGCTTGCGATGCGACACAGCCCGCCGATCCCGGCGAATACAGACCCGCAAGCGCGGTGCCGGAAATCAGACGACATGTCGCGAAACGGCCATATTGGCTGCCGAAACGCAGATTGTCGGTGACGGTCAGATCTTCGTTCGCGAAGAAGCCGCCCACCAACCAGTCGAGCTTGTCGTTGAACAGCGACCCGTTCAGGCGGACTTCCTGCGTGAAGGTATGGAACTGACGCGCCGAGTTGCCGTCATCCGCGCGGTACAGAATGTCGACGGTGCTATAGTCGGTGTCCGACCCCTGATCCGACCGATATTCACGATATGCGGTAATCGAGGTCAGCTTCACGCTGCCCATCTGATAATCGATCTGGCCCGAAAAGCCGTAATCCTTGGTCTTGCCACCATAGCCGCGACCGGGCGTGACCGACAGCGTGCGATCGTAACCCGGATTGGTGATGCGTCCGACCGGCTGGCCCAGATCACGAAGGACGTTAACGATGTTGTTGCCGTTGTTGCCGGCACCCAGGCCGGCATTAACCGAAGCCACCGGATTATTGAGATTGCCGACGGCGGGATTTACCGTCCGACCGACATAGATCGCGCCACAGCATTTTTCATCGCGATAGGTGTAATCGCCGATCAGGCGGACCGACAGATCGCTCGTCGGCTCCCACAGCAAAGACCCACGGACGAAATAACGGTCGCGATCGTTGACGTCGGTGTTGTTTGCCGGATCGTTGTAAAATCCGTCGCGCTTGACATAGACACCATCGACGCGCGCCGCGATCGTCTCGGTCAGCGGCACGTTGATGTTTCCGGCCAGGCGCCAGAAGTCGTAATTACCGTAGGTCACTTCGCCGCCCGCACTGATGCGGTTGAGGTTCGGCGACTTGCTGTAGATGCTGATCATGCCAGCCGACGAGTTGCGACCGCCCAGCGTACCCTGAGGGCCACGCAGAACTTCGACGCGGTCGATTTCGCCGAGCTCGTTGAGCCCGATGCCCGAACGCGACCGGTAAACGCCGTCGATGAACACCGCGACCGAGCTTTCGAGGCCGGGGTTGTCGCCGACGGTGCCGATACCGCGGATACGCGCGGAGCCATTGGCTTCCGACCCGGTCGAGGACACCTGAAGCGACGGCGCGAGCTGGCTGAGCTGGCGAATATCGTTGGCGCCGGACTTTTCGAGCGCAGAGGCGTTGATCGCCGATACCGCGACGGGAACGTCCGACAGCTGCTGCGAGCGGCCCTGCGCGGTGATGACGATGTCGTTGTTGTAGTTGCTGTCGACCTGATCAGGCGCGCTCGTCACCGCAGCAGCGTCGGTGTCCGGCGTCGGGCTTTGCTGATCGGTGCCCATATTGGGCGCATTGTTCTGGGCGGTTGCCGGGCTCGCGATGGCGATGACGGCGGCAGATAGCAGATACGCGGTTGTGCGCATGGTTATGTCCTCTCCTGATTCGAATATCGGGTTTGCCGCCGGTTAGCGACAAAAGGACGGTTTCATCTAGAGAATTCTCGCACCCATGCGGTAATTTCGAACATGGTGTCGCTAAATCGCAACAGTCGGCCCGGTTCGGACATGCGCGCCGGCCTTGCGTTACGCTACGGCAACGCCGCGGAACGCAACGGTTAACCGATCGTCAAGACGGTCGGTCGCCACCAATCGCGGGGCGGCATCCGCAGACGCCGCCCGATCGCCATTTATTTGGGTGAGAGCACCATCAGCATCTGACGGCCTTCCATGCGCGGATAGGCCTCGACCTTCGCCACTTCGTTGGTTTCCTCGGCGACGCGCTGAAGCACCGCCATGCCGAGCTGACCGTGGCTAAGTTCACGCCCGCGAAAGCGCATCGTGACCTTCACCTTGTCGCCATCACCGATGAATTCGACGACCTTTTTCATCTTGGTCTCGTAATCATGGTCGTCGATGTTCGGACGCATCTTGATCTCCTTGATCTCCTGCGTCTTTTGCGACTTGCGCGCGAGGTTCGCCTTTTTCTGCGCCTCGTATTTGAATTTGCCGACATCGAGGAATTTCGCGACGGGCGGATCCGCATTGGGCGACACCTCGACAAGGTCGAGGCCAAGCTCCTGCGCCTGCTCCATCGCTTCGCGCGTGTACATCACCCCGAGGTTTTCACCCTCGTGGTCGATCACGCGGACCTTCTGGCTCTGAATGAATTCGTTGTAGCGCGGGCCGTTCATTGCGGGCTGCATCGGCCGGCGCAACATGGGAGGACGTATGAGTATTTCTCCTGTCGCTGTTTCAATTGGGTCTTGATCGCGCTGATAATAGCACAAAATGCGCGCGCCTGACAGTTTTACATATCGGGAGCCCGCGCCTCGTTCGCAAGCGCCTCCACCGCGGCGGACAGCGTCAGTATCTCCTGCCCCTGACTACCGAGCCGCCGCAGCGCGATCGTCCCTTCGTCCGCCTCGCGTTTGCCGACGACGAGCAGGTTGGGGACTTTGGCGAGGCTGTGCTCGCGCACCTTGTAATTGATCTTTTCATTGCGCAGGTCGGTCTCGACGCGCAGCCCTGCCTTGCGCAATTCGGCGACGACCTGCCCGGCATATTCATCCGCCTCGCTGACGATCGTCGCGACCACCGCCTGCACCGGCGCAAGCCATAGCGGGAAACGGCCGGCGTGATGTTCGATCAGGATACCGATAAAGCGCTCGAACGTCCCCAGAATCGCCCGATGAAGCATTACCGGGCGATGCCGTTCGCCGTCGGCGCCGATATAGCTGGCGTCGAGCCGCTCGGGCAGCACGCGGTCCGACTGGATCGTGCCGACCTGCCAGGTCCGTCCGATCGCGTCGGTCAGATGGAATTCAAGCTTCGGGGCATAGAAGGCGCCCTCACCCGGCAGTTCCTCGAACTTGCCCTTGATGCCCTCGCTCAGGTTCGACCGCGTCACCGCTTCACGCAGCTCGGCCTCGGCCTGATCCCACATCGCCTCGGACCCGAACCGTTTTTCCGGCCGCAACGCCAGTTTCACCGCGTAATCTTCGAAACCAAGATCGCGATAGACGCTGTCGAGCAGGTCGATGAAACTGGCGACCTCTTCGATCAACTGGTCCTCACGGACGAACAGATGCGCGTCGTCCTGCGTGAACTGGCGCACGCGCATGATACCGTGAAGTGCGCCATGCGGCTCGTTGCGGTGGCAGCAGCCGAATTCCGCCATCCGGATCGGCAGATCGCGGTACGATTTGATACCCTGACGAAAGATCAGAACGTGCGCGGGGCAATTCATCGGCTTGAGCGCCATCATGTCGGCATCGCTCGAAATGATCGCGCCTTCGTCCTCGGCGTTGGGGATTTCGTCGGGGACCACGAACATATTCTCGCGATATTTACCCCAATGGCCCGATTGCTCCCACTGGCGGGCGTCCATCAGCTGCGGCGTCTTGACCTCATCATAGCCCGCGGCATCGAGGCGACGACGCATATATGCTTCCAGCTGACGCCACAGAATATAGCCTTTGGGGTGCCAGAAGACCGAACCCTGCGCCTCGGGCTGCAGATGGAACAGGTCCATCTCCTGACCGATCTTGCGATGGTCGCGCTTGCCCGCTTCCTCCAGCATCGTCAGATGCGCGTCGAGCTGTTTCTTGTTGAGCCAGCCAGTGCCGTAGATCCGGCTCAGCATCGCGTTCTTCTGGTCACCGCGCCAATACGCGCCCGACACGCGCGTCAGCTTGAACGCATTGGGGTCGAGCTTGCCCGTCGAAGCGAGATGCGGCCCGCGGCACATGTCGAGCCATGCGTCATCGCCCTGCCCCGCCTTATAGACCGTCAGTTCCTCGCTGTCGGGCAGTTCGGCGGCCCATTCGGCCTTGAACGTCTCACCCTTTTCACGCCAGCGCGCGATCAGCTGCTCGCGGGTCCACACTTCACGGATCAGCGGCTTGTCGGCGGCGATGACCGTTCGCATCTCCGCCTCGATCGCGGGCAGGTCCTCTTCGGTGAACGGGCGATCTTTCGGGGCGAAGTCGTAATAGAAACCGTCCTCGGTGGATGGCCCGAACGTGATCTGCGTCCCCGGAAAAAGCTTCTGCACCGCCTCCGCAAGCACATGCGCGTAATCGTGTCGCGCCAGTTCGAGCGCGTCCGCTTCGTCGCGGCTCGTCACGAGCGCCAGATTGGTGTCGCCCTCGAACGGGCGCATGATGTCGCGCAGCTCGCCATCGATGCGCGCCGCGATCGCCGCCTTGGCGAGCCCCGGCCCGATTGCCGCCGCGACGTCCGCCGGGGTCGAGCCTGCTGGCATTTCGCGGACCGAACCGTCGGGGAGCGTGATCGAATACATGTTCATGAGTTGGCTTCCTGCTTCGCGCCAGCGCTTAAGCAATGGCGCGCACTAAGAAAAGAGCGTCCGGTTCGGCAGGATAGATGAGGGACGCTCCACTCACCCAATCCCGGGTGAGTGCCGCAGACCGCGTCAAACGCGCGTGCGGCACCCCCGGCTCTCCGGGGTGGTGGTAGTCGTGAAGGGCATTTGGCGCGTCATCGTCCGGTTATGTAGCGCCACATCGGCCTGAACGCCAGCCGTCAGACAGTTCCGAACGGCACGACATGGTTATCCTGCATATGGCCGACGCGCGCGCGACCCAGATACGGCACCCCCATGTCACGGCTCCAGCGGATCATCATATAATCCAGCGTCTCGCCGAAGGCGGGCGTATTCTCGACCACGGAGGTTACCGCGCCCAGCCTCAACCCCGCAATCCCCTTCAATTGCGTCGCATTCGCCAACGTGAAGAGCAGTCGGTCGATATTATACATCGGTTCCGACACTTCCTCGACGATCAGGATATGATCGGTCAGGTCGGGCATCCACGGCGTCCCGATCAGCGACCCCAATATCGCCAGGTTGAACGCGGCCGATGGCTGTCCATCGAGTCCCGGCTCAAAGCCGCTGCGGTCGTCGTCGACGAGCCATGCAAGCGAACGTGCCACCGTCTCGCCACCATTGGTCCGGTTGATGTCGCTGACCATCGGCCCATGCGCAGGATGCCCGATCCGCCGCGCGTAAAGTGCGCCGAGCAGGAATCCCATGTCCGAATAGCCGACATATTTCTTCGTCCGCGCAGCGCCCTTCAGATCGGGCATCGCCATCGCGAGGATGCGGTTCGAGCCATAACCACCGCGATAGAACCAGATCGCATCGATCGTCGGATCGTTGGCATATTGTACGAGCGCGGCGGCGCGCGCGAAGTCCGATCCCGCGAAATGCCCGTCATAATCGAAACATTGCGGGTGAAAGAGCAATTCCACCTGCGGGTGATTGGCGGCGCAATAAGCCGTGATCGGTGCCACCGCATCCCGATTGGTCCGGCTGGCCGGTGCCAGCACGCCGATCTTCAAAACCCGTCTCCCCGCTTGCCCAAGCCACGCGAAACGTCGATAGCGCGCCGCGATGGACAACGGCAAATCCTGTTTTTTCGTTGGGATAGGCGGGTCGGGCATGATGCCGCTCGCGATGATCCTGGCTGGCCGCGGCGCGATCGTCGCAGGCTCCGATCGCAGCCTCGATCAGGGCCGCGTTCCCGCGAAATTCGACGCCCTGCGCGATCAGGGCGTCACGCTGTTTCCGCAGGACGGCAGCGGCATCGTCTCCCCCGATCAACTCGTGATCGCGTCCGCCGCGGTCGAAGAGACGGTCGCCGACATCGTTGCCGCCAACCGCCTCGGCTGTCGCCGCGCGACGCGGGCGGGGATATTGAGCGACCTGTTTAACGACAGCCGACTGCCGATAGGCATCGCGGGAACCAGCGGCAAATCGACCGTGACGGGCATGGTCGGCTGGATCCTCCACGCCTGTGGCCGCGTGCCGACCGTGATGAACGGCGCGGTGATGAAGAATTTCGCCAGCCCCGATGCCCCTTTCGCCAGCGCGCTCGTCGGCGACGGCGCCCCCTTTGTCAGCGAAGTCGACGAAAGCGACGGGTCGATCGCACGCTACCGCCCGCGCATCGCGGTGCTCAACAATGTCAGCCTCGACCATAAATCGATGGACGAACTGCGCACGTTGTTCGCCGGGTTCATCGCCAAGGCCGAAACCGCGATCGTCAACATCGACAATGACGAGGCCGCCGCGCTCGCCGCCGCGCTGCCCTGCGAACGCGTCCACAGCTTTGCGCTCGACCGCCCCGCCGACTTCGCCGCCCGCGACATCGTCGAGGAGGCGTTCGGGTCTCGCTTCACGCTCTGCGTCGGCGGCAACCTCATGCCAGCCACGCTGCAAGTCCCCGGTCGCCACAATATCGCCAACGCCCTCGCCGCCATCGCGGCCAGTCTCGCGGCGGGCGTGCCGCTGGCCGATGCGGTTGCCGCCATCGCCGAATTCGCGGGACTGCGGCGCCGCTTCGATCTCGTCGGAGAAGCGCGCGGTGTCGTGGTCATCGACGATTTCGGCCACAACCCCGACAAGATCGCCGCGACCCTCGACACGCTCCACGCCTTTCCGGGCCGCATTCTGATGCTCTTTCAGGCTCATGGTTACGGACCGCTGAAACAGATGCGCGCCGAACTCGCGGCTGCTTTTGCCGACCGGATGCGCGACGGCGATGTCCTTGTCATGCCCGATCCCGTCTATTTCGGCGGCACCGTCGCGCGGGAAGTCACGAGCGCCGACCTGATCGCGGACATCGCCGCACAGGGGCACGACGCCCGCCACATCGCCGATCGCGCCGCCGCCGCCGCCGCGCTCGTCGCCGAAGCGCGCACCGGCGACCGCATCGTCGTCATGGGTGCGCGCGACGACAGCCTCAGCCAGCTCGCCGCCGGGATCGTCACCGCGCTGGAAGTATAACGACGAAGCTCGTTCAGAGCGCCGCCGCGATCGCCAGCACCTGACGCGCCTGGTCGAGATGCAGCCGCTCGACCATCTTTCCCTCGATGCGGATCACGCCTTTGTCCGCCGCTTCGGGCGCATCGAACGCCGCGACGACGGTCTGTGCCCATGCGATTTCGTCCGCGGTCGGACTGAATACCGAATTGCACGTCGTGATCTGGCTGGGATGGATCAGCGTCTTGCCGTCGAACCCGAATGCCAGCCCCTGCGCGCATTCGGCGGCAAAGCCATCAACGTCGTCGATCGCATTATAGACGCCATCGATCGCCGCCAGCCCGTTGGCGCGCGCAGCGGCGACGGTATTCGCCAGAAACCCCTGAAACGGCGCGCGATCCGGACCGGGCCGCGCGCGCATTTCTTTCGCGAGATCGTTCGTCCCCACCACCAGCGCCGCGAGCCTCTCCGCTCCCGCCAGCTCGCCGATCCCGAGCACGGCGCGCATCGTCTCGACCATCACCCAGATCGGCAGATCGCCGAGCGCATCGCGATACGCCCCGACACCGCGCGCATCATCGACCTTGGGGACGAGCACCGCATCGGGCTTGACCATCGCCAGCGCCCGGCAATCATCCATCCCCCACGGTCCGTCGATCGCATTGACCCGCACGACGAGTTCACGCCCCCCAAAACCACCCTCGCGCACGGCCGCCAGCGCGGCCTCCCGCCCCGCCGCCTTCGCATCGGGCGCGACCGCGTCTTCCAGATCGAGGATCACGACATCGCAGGGCAGCGCGCGCGCCTTGGCAATCGCCTTCGCATTGGTGGCGGGCATGTAAAGAACGCCGCGGCGGGGTCGATTAATCATATCCCTCCGATAGCGCCGACCGATGCGGGAGGGAAACCCTTGCACGCGCACCCCTCCCACGCTAACCGCCGCATCCATCGCGGGTGTAGCTCAATGGTAGAGCAGAAGCTTCCCAAGCTTACGACGAGGGTTCGATTCCCTTCACCCGCTCCATCGCAGAATTCAGCCATTTTCTTGCTCCTTCTTAGGGTTGTTTGACGCGACGTTTGCGGTGCAAGTGCGGTGAAACGCCGCTGGAACAAGCGCGCAGATGTCATCGATGATCGATTCGGTCGCGCTGAGTGCGAGGCCAAGGTTGGCAGGATCGCGCACCGCATAGATGTCGCTGGTCGAGGTGCGAACGTGCCCGAGCATCATTTCGCCCTGTCGCCAGTAGGCCTCGCCAATTCGCCGACGCGCCAGCGTCGCCATCGACCGACGGATCAATTTCCAGCCCGCCTCGCCACGATCCGACGGCAAGCCTATCTCCTTGCGCATCGAGTCCCAGGCGCCGCGGATGTTCGCGATCGGCATATAGCTGCCATCGGTCGCGGCAAGATATGGCATGAACTGGCGCGGCACGGGGATAATGCCGCGATATTTGCGGGTTTGACGCCGTCCTTTAGGGTTTAGGTCCAGCGCGCCGGCGCTTGGTATCCATTGATCGCTGCGAAGATCGGCTATCTCTTCGGGACGTGCCCACGTAGCGACTGCCGCCCGCAGATATCGCAGCAGATTGGCACGATATCCGACGTAAATAGCCTGTTCTTTCGCGCTTCGAATGTGAGGGCCCGACGGATCGAGACAGTATCGGAACATCGCGGCGAGCATCGGTATGTCGGCCCGGTAACGCGGCGATGCGGACACGTTTTTTGCCTGCTCGGCCTTGAACCGCGCCCGCTGCCCGGGCGCGGCGTTGATCGCTGCCGCCAACTGACGCACGCATCCCTCGATATGCCCTGAGCAGCCCCCACCGGGTGGTCCGGATTGTTAGTTAGTGCATTGTCGTCGCGGCCGCCATTGTCGGTCGTAGGTGGAGCGAAGCGGAAGCGGAGGCCGGCAATGGCGGTGTCGCCGCTTCTGGTGCGGGTGGGCAGTAGCCCAAGCTGCTGTGCGGCCGGACGGTGTTGTAGTGGCACCGCCACGCCTCGATCAGCACTCTTGCCTCGGCGAGGCTATAGAAGATCTCGCCGTTGAGCAGCTCGTCACGCAGCGAGCCGTAGCGCCCGTACTGCTTGGCCAGCGCGACGATGTCGTCGGTCAGTGCCTGCTCGTCATCTGCCCCGCACGGCACCTTGCGCTGTGTCGACCGATGCTGCCCAAGCACGCGGCACACGCGCCGCTCGGATACGTCCAGCACCTCTTTCACCTGGTCGATGCAGCGCCGGCGTCGCGCGGGGCTCAGAAGTTTCCCCGTGCAGCCTCCTGCAAGATCAGCTTGTCCAGCGTCAGGTCGGAGATCGCACACCGCAGTCGAAGGTTCTCCTTCTTCAGGTCCTTCATCCGCCGAGCCTGATCCGTCTTCAGGCCGCCATATTCCTTGCGCCAGCGGTAGTAGGTCTGCTCGCTGACCGCGATGCGCCGGCATGCCTCGGCGGTCGTGCCACACTGGCCCAGCACGATCTCCACTTCACGCAGCTTCCCGATGATCTCCTCGGGCTTGTGCTTCTTGGCAGGCATTCGTCGTCCCTTCCTCGATCCAGACTGTCATAGTCGATGGACCACTCAGAAGGGGGTAGCTCAATAGCTGTAATCGGTTGCGCTATAGGTCTGCCCTGCCGAAAGCAGCCGGTCGGCGATTTTCCGGCCCCGCCCATCATAAGCGGTAGTGACGCTTTCGTAGGCGCTGAACCCCGACCCGTCGGCATTCGCGCTGCCACGGCGGACATCGGTCGGCTTGCCGTCGTTGTTACGCGCCGCGACGACGACCGCCGCGCTCTTGCGTGCACCCGCGCCGTCGGGATCGGGGCCGGTAACCTGGGTCAGTTGCCGCGCCGCATCATAGCTCATCCGCGTCGTGTCGCCCACGCCCGCAAGCGGTCCGTCGACGGAAGCCATGTTACCGACCGCATCATAAGCCGTCGTCGTCGTCGCCGCGAGCGCGCCATTGCCTGAACCGCTGGTGATCGAGGTCGCGAACAGATTGTTGACCCCGCTCGGCGCTTTCGCAACGTCGGTCAGATGCCGCCGGCCACCACGATACGGCCCTCTGCCTCCAGCGCGGCGGTCAGCGTTGCGAGGCAGGTATCGACAAGCGCCTCGTCGGGGCTGCGCGCGACGAAATTGGCCCCCACCCGCCCTTCTCGGAAAAAGGGATAGCTGCCGATCGCAACACCTTCATGCGCCTTTTCGGTACTGCGCAGGATGTCGGCGACTTCGCTTTCGGCGACCCAGCAGCCGATCTGTTTCGAGACGACTGGCTGACCACCCTCCAGCGTGCCGGTCAGAGAATCGAGCATTCCGGCAGTGATGTGCGGGACGCCCGCCATGATGAAAATGTTGTCGATGCGGATACCCGGCGCGCCCGAAACGCGGTTTTCGATCAGGTCGGCACCCTCCGGCACGCGCGCCATCCGCGCGCGCGCGTCGGTGACGCCGCCGCGGGTTTCGTAATAGCGCTTCAGCGTCGCCATCGCCTTTGGGTGATGGGTGACCCCCACCCCCAGTGCCGACGCGATCGCATCGACGGTGATGTCGTCATGCGTCGGGCCGATTCCGCCCGTAGTGAAGAGATAGTCGTTGCGCGCACGCAAGATATTGACCGCCTCGACGATCGCTTCTTCGCGATCGGCGACGACGCGGACTTCGGCAAGGCGGATACCCTGTACATTGAGCCAGGCCGCAAGCTGCGCGATATTCTTGTCCTGCGTACGCCCCGAAAGAATTTCATCGCCGATCACGATCAGTGCGGCGGTCCAGATACGCTGTTGTGTCAT
>JAPKCG010000058.1 GCA_028823055.1 Sphingomonas bacterium | reverse complement strand
CGCCCGCCCCGACGCGGAAATAGTGCGCGGCTTCGGCGACGACGATCTTGGTCTGCGTCAGGATCGCAAAGCCCATCGACGCGACCGCGTTGACGACGATCAGCTTGAGCCCGCGCCCGCTTTCCGCCTCACCCTCTCGGCTGCCCGCGCCGACCTTCAGCACTTCGGCGGCGGCGCGGCCTTCGGGATAAGGCAGGTCGGTGTCGACGACGAGCGCGCGGCGTAGCGGCACCGAGAACATCACGCCGAGAATACCGCCCGTCGCGGTGATGCCGGCGGTCATGATATAGGGAAATCCCTGCCACCAGCCGATCATGACGAGGCCGGGCAGGACGAAGATGATCGCCGCCAGCGTCCCTGCCGCCGACGCGACGGTTTGGACGATATTGTTTTCGAGGATCGTCGCACCGGGCAGATAGCGCAGCACCGCCATCGAGATGACCGCCGCAGGAATCGAGGTTGCGAAGGTCAGCCCGACCTTCAGTCCCAGATAAACGTTCGCCGCGGTGAACAGCAGAGTGATGAGTCCGCCGAGGATGACCCCGCGGACGGTGAGTTCGGCGATCGGGTGGGCGGCGGCGGGCGCGGCGGGGGTGGTCGTCATGGTGATACGATGCCGGATTGTTCGCAGGTGCGATAGTCCCGCTCGACAGGCGGGGGCGCGCTCCGCTAACCGGCGGGCATGACTAAGGCCAAACCACTCCGCATCGCCCTCGCTGGACTCGGCACCGTCGGTGGGGGCGTTATTCGCCTGCTCGATGCGAACCGCGATCTCATCACCCGCCGGGCGGGTCGTGCGATCGAGGTCGTTGCGGTGTCCGCGCGCGATCGCAACAAGGATCGGGGTATCGACCTATCGCGCTTCGACTGGGTCGACGATACGACCGCGCTCGCCGCGCACGATCAGGCGGATGTCGTTGTGGAGCTGATCGGCGGGTCGGACGGTCCTGCACTGGCGCTGGCGCGCGAAGCGCTGGCGGCGGGCAAGGGTTTCGTGAGCGCGAACAAGGCGATGCTGGCGCATCATGGTATCGAACTCGCCCGCGCGGCGGAATCGGCGGGGGTGCCGTTGAAGTTCGAGGCGGCGGTCGCGGGAGGTATCCCGGTCGTCAAGGGCTTGCGCGAAGGCGCGGCGGCGAACGAGATTTCGCGCGTCTATGGCATCCTCAACGGGACGTGCAATTTCATCCTAAGCAAGATGGAAGCGCCGAAAGACCAGGGGGGAGGCCGCGATTTCGCCGATGTTCTCGCCGAGGCGCAGGCGCTGGGCTATGCCGAATCGGACCCGACCTTCGACATCGACGGGATCGACGCGGCGCATAAGCTGTCGCTCCTCGCCAGCATCGCGTTCGGCACGGCGCCTGCCTTCGACCATGTCGACGCGGCTGGCGTTCGGCAGTTGATTGCCGCTGACATCGCGGAGGCGGCGACGCTGGGCTACCGGGTGCGGTTGATCGGGATCGCCGAGGCGGGGGCAGGCGGGCTGTTCCAGCGCGTGCATCCCTATCTCGTCCCGCTCGATCACCCGCTGGCGCATGTGACGGGATCGCTCAACGCGGTCGTCGCCGAGGGTAATTTCGTCGGGCGGCTGTTTTTCCAGGGTGCCGGTGCGGGCGACGGCCCGACCGCGAGCGCGGTGGTCGCCGATCTGATCGACATCGCGCGCGATGAGTTCGGGCCTGCGTTCGCGATGCCCGCCGATGCGCTGACCGTGACGGCGAAGGCGGATAGCGGCGCGCGGCGGGGCCGTGCCTATCTGCGCTTCACGGTCGAGGATCGCGTCGGGGTGCTCGCCGAAATCGCCGCGGCGATGCGCGATTGCGGCGTATCGATCGAATCACTCATCCAGCGCGGCGAGCAGGCCGACGGTGCCGTGATGATCGCGATCGTGACACATGAGGGTCCGGAACGTAGCGTTGCCCAGGCGCTCGAAAAGCTGCGGGGATCGACCAGCCTCGCGGGCGAGCCGCTATGGATGCATATCCACGAATAACGTCGGCGCACAGGGGGCGGGCTCTTCGGGAGTGGGGGGCGCGTCGTCGAGCGGGATCGCGATCCGTCCGGTCCTGTCCGGTTTCCTGGCGAGTGCGGATTTGGCCAATCCGACGGCACCGTTGATGATTGGCGCGATCGGCGGGCCGAAGCCCACCTGGCACCCCCATTGCGTCGCCGCGCATGGCGTCGCGGTCGCCGCGAGCGCGCCGACGCCGGTGAGGTTTGGGTTGCTCGGGATCGGACGATCGGGCGGGCCGCGGTCATCGCGCAGCGGCAGCCGTGGGGAATCCGTTTGCGCATTGGCGCAGACGACGATGTCGCTGTCCGGTGCCTCTTTCACGCATTGCGGCGCGGAGAGGATCGAGAAACGTTGCGGAACATCCGGCACGACCGTCGCCTGTAGCAGCAGGGCGGCAAGGATCATGAAGCGCGTCCGTCACCCTGCGGGGCGACCAGCGGCCGGGCGATCGTCAACATGACCATGCTCCCTGATTGATCGCTAGCGGTGAGAGCCGCATGCGCGTCGGCGTTCCGATCATACGCGCTGTGAGGCCGCGATCTTTGCGATACCCAGACGGGGGATGTCGATGGCGGGGCAACGATCCATCACGACCTTCAGGCCCGCCGCTTCGGCGCGTGCGGCGGCGGCCTCGTTGATCACGCCCTGTTGCATCCACACCGCTTTCGCACCGATCGCGATGGCCTCGTCGACGGCTTCACCGGCTACTTCGGAACGGCGAAAGATATCGACGATGTCGATCGGATCGCCAAGCTGGTGGAGATCGCGGAAAACGAATTCGCCGTGGACGTGTTCACCGGTAATCTGCGGATTGACCGGGATAACGCGATAACCGTGCCCCTGCAGCGTCGCCATGACCCGATAGCTGGGTCGGTCGGGACGATCGGACGCGCCGACCATCGCGATTGTGCGCGCGTTTTCGAGCAAATCCCTGATTTCGGCATCGGTCGTCAGTGGCATATCAACGCTCCTTCAGCCACGCATCGACGAGCGCGGCTATATCATGGAACGCAGCCGCGTCGGGGCCGTTCCCGGCGGCGGGCGGCTCGCCCGCGTCCGACGCGGTACGGATCGCGATCGTGAGCGGGATGCGGCCGAGGAACGGGATGCCTAGCCGTGCCGCTGCCGCCTCCGCACCGCCGCTGCCGAACGGATCGGATACTTCGCCGCAATGCGGGCACGCATAGCCGGCCATATTCTCGACGAGGCCGATGATCGGCACGCCCGCCTTGTCGAACAGATCGATTGCGCGCATCGCGTCGATCAGCGCCAGATCCTGCGGCGTCGAGACGATGACCGCGCCTGCTGGTTTATATTTCTGCACCATCGTCAGCTGTACGTCGCCGGTGCCGGGGGGCAGGTCGAGCACCAGCGTATCGGTCGCCCCCCAGTCCGCCTCGACCAATTGCCCCAGCGCGCCCGCCACCATCGGCCCGCGCCAGGCAAGCGCACGGTCGGCATCGACGAGCTGCCCCATCGACAATAACGGCACGCCATAAGGGGTGGGAACAGGGTCGAGCACCTTGTCCTTCGCGGTCGGGCGCGTGCCTTCGACCTGCATCAGACGCGGCTGCGACGGACCGTAGATATCGGCATCGACCAGCCCGACTCGACGGCCCGCACGCGCGAGCGCGATCGCCAGATTCGCCGCGAGCGTGGATTTGCCCACCCCGCCCTTGCCACTCGCGACCGCGATGATGCGCCGGGCGGTGCGTTCGGCGGTGACGACGACGCGCACCTCCTGCGCGCCGGCGTCGGTGGCGGCGGTGCGGATCGCCGCTTCCATCGCCGCGCGTTCGCCGCTCGTCTGTCCCGTGCCGTCGAGCACGACGCCGACGCGCGCGCCTTCGATCCGGACGGTCGCGCGGTCGCCCGCGACGGATCGCACTGCCAGTGTCACTTTATCGGTCATGCTGTCGCTCATGACGGGCAGATAGGGCCAGCGCGGTCGCTTGCCACTGTTTTTTGCGCTGGGCCGTCCCTATACAAGGGATATGACGATCCTGCCGGGCTGGCTCCGACGCCCCCCATTCCTCGCTATCGAACCACCCAAAGGCCCCTGGGGCGGCGGTGACGATTCTTCCAACGGTCCGCGTAATCCGTGGGCGGTGCCACCGGGCGGGCGGAAAGCCGCCGGGCCGAGCGCGCTCGACGATTTCCTGCGCAAGGCGCGTGGCGGCGGCGGCGGTGGCGGGGGCGGCGGTTTCAGTGGCTTGCCGAGCGGTCCCAACGCTCGCGTGCTCTGGATGATCGGCGCGGCGATCATTTTGCTGATCTGGATCGGCTTCACCTCGATTCACCCGATCGCGCCGCAGCAACGCGGCGTCGTGACCAATTTCGGACGTTATACGGGTACGTTGCAGCCGGGTATCCAGCTGACGCTGCCCGCACCGTTCGCGCATGTGACGAAGGTCGACGTCCAGAATATCCGCACGGAGGATTTCCCCGATGGCGGTGGCGAAAATCTGATGCTGACGGGTGATCAGAACATCATCAACCTAGCCTATTCGGTGCGGTGGAAGATCGCCAGTCCTGAAGATTATGTCTTCCAGATCGACAAGCCGCGCGAAACCGTCCGTGCCACGGCCGAAGCCGCAATGCGCGAAGTCGTCGCGAACGTGTCGCTCGATCAGGCGCTCGGGCCAGGACGCACCTATATCGAAAATCAGGTGCAGGAGCGGATGGCGACGATCCTGCGCGATTATAATTCGGGCATCGTCGTTCAGGGTGTTGCGATCAAACAGGCCGATCCGCCCGAGCGCGTCAACGATGCGTTCAAGGACGTGACCGCCGCGCAGCAGGATTCGCAGGCCTATCGCAATCAGGCGCAATCCTATGCGCAACAGGTGCTGGCGGGTGCGCAGGGTGAGGCTGCGCAATTCGACAAGGTGTATGAGCAATATCGGCTCGCCCCCGAAGTGACACGCCGCCGCATGTATTATGAAACGATGGAGGCGGTACTGGCGAAGTCCGACAAGACGATCGTCGAAACGCCGGGTGTCGTGCCTTATCTGCCGCTCGATCGGGCAAAGCGTATTCCGAACGCCGTTGCGCCCGCGACGGCGGAAGCACCCGCGCAGGGGGCCGGCCAATGAGCGCGTCGCTGTGGCGGAACCCGGTCGCGATCGGGCTCGCAATCCTGTTCGCCGTTGTGCTGATGGCGTCGACCTTCACGATCGTGCCGGAGACCGAACAGGTCGTCGTACTGCGGTTCGAAAAGGTCGTGCGGACGGTCAACGCCTATAAGCCCAAGGAGCAGTTCGGGCGGACGGGTGCGGGGATGATCGCGAAGATCCCGTTCGTCGACCGGCTCGTCTGGATCAACAAGCGCGTGCTGGACGTCGATTACGACAACCAGCAGGTGCTGTCGTCCGATCAGCTGCGGCTTGAAGTCGATGCCTATGCGCGGTTTCGGATCACCGATCCGTTGAAAGCGGTGAACGCGACGGGCAGTGTCGGATCGACCGAGGAGCGCGTGCGCGATGCATTGCAGCCGCTGCTCGGTAGTTCGATCCGGGCCGAACTCGGCAACCAGCCCTTTGCGACGCTGCTGACCCCAGAGCGTGACCGGGTGATGGAGAATATCCAGGACCGGCTACAGCGGCTGGCCAGCCAATATGGCGTCCAGATCGTCGACGTGCGGATCAAACATGCCGATCTGCCCGATGGCAGCCCGCTCGATTCGGCGCTGAAACGGATGCAGACCGCGCGTCAGCAGCAAGCGGTCACGATCCGTGCGCAGGGCCGCAAGGACGCGCAGATCGTTCGCGCGGAGGCGGACGCCAATGCCGCGCGCATCTATGCCGAGAGCTTTTCGAAGGATGCCAAATTCTACGATTTCTATCGCGCGATGCAGTCCTACCGACACACGTTCGGCGCTGATGGTGGTGAAGATCCAAAGGGGTCGACCTCGATCATCCTGTCGCCGAACAACAGCTATCTGAAGGAATTCGAGGGGCGCGGCCAATAAGGCGGCCTCGCCTGACAGCCCGTTCATATTCAAGCGGCGTTCAGCCGGTTTGTAGCATTGGCCGCATGACCGGGAACGACCCAATTAAGAGGACCATCATATAGTGCGCTACGCTTACGCAATTACCGGAGCGCTGCTGCTCGGCGGCGCAACCGCGACGATCGCGCTCCAGCCGGGCCACGCCCAGCTCGCGCAGAACGAGGCGGGTGCGATTCAGGTTGCCGCCCCGCGCGCGGGTGCCCCGATGAGCTTTGCCGACATGGTCGCCAAGCTTCAGCCGGCGGTCGTCAACATTTCGACCAAGCAGACGATCGTCCAGAAACAGCAGGCCAACCCATTTCAGGGCACGCCGTTCGGCGATCTGTTCGGCCAGTTCGGCGGCGGCGGCAATGGCGCACCCGTAAAGCGCGAAGGTGCGTCGCTGGGATCGGGATTTCTGATTTCCGCCGACGGTTATGTCGTGACGAACAATCACGTGATTTCGCCCGGCGCACAGGGCGCGACGGTCGATTCGATCACCGTCACGCTTAACAACAACAAGGAATATGACGCGAAGGTCATCGGCAAGGATCAGGATTCGGACCTTGCGCTATTGAAGATCAACGCATCCGACCTTCCGTTCGTGAAGTTCGGCGATTCCGCCCAGGCGCGCGTCGGCGACTGGGTCGTCGCGATCGGCGAACCCTTTGGCCTTGGTGGCACGGTGACCGCGGGCATCATTTCCTCGATCAACCGCGTGACGGGGCAGGGCGGTGCGTATGACCGCTTCATCCAGACCGATGCCTCGATCAATCAGGGCAATTCGGGTGGCCCGATGTTCGACATGAACGGCAATGTCATCGGCATCAATTCGCAGATTTTCAGCCAGTCGGGCGGCAATATCGGGATCGGTTTCGCGATACCCGCGTCGACCGCGAAGCCGATCATCCAGACCTTCATGAAGGGCGGGACGATCGAACGCGGCTATATCGGCGTGCAGCTGCAGCCCGGTACGATCGATGACGGTATCGCCGCGGCCTATGGCATTCCCAAGAATCAGGGTGAGTTGATCGCCGATGTCACTGCGGGCGGGCCTTCGGCAAAGGCGGGCGTGAAGCCCGGCGATGTCGTTATCAAGGTCAATGGTCTGGCGGTGACGCCGCAGCAGACATTGTCCTATCTGGTCTCGAACGTGTCGCCCGGCTCGACCGCGCGGCTCGACATTCTGCGCAACGGCAAGCCTGTCGTCGCCAATGTGACCGTCGTTCCGCGTCCGACCAACGACAAGCTGCAGGAGCAGCTGGGCGGTGACGATCAGGGCTTCGGGGGCGATGACGATAACAGCGATGACAATTCCTCGGCGGCATCGCCCGCCGCGGGTGGCCTGCTCGGCATGGCGGTCCAGCCGCTGACGCCGGGGATCGCGCGTGCGGTCGGGGTCGAGGCGAATACGCAGGGCGTCGTGATCGCCTCGGTCGACAATGGCAGCGATGCGTTCGGCAAGCTGAAGCGCGGCGACGTCATTCTGTCGGTCAACGCAAACCCGGTGAAGACCGCGGCGGATGTCGATCGCCTGGTTCAGGCCGCAAAAACCGCTGGGCGACCGCAGGTGTTGTTGCAGGTCAAGCGTGGCCGCGGCAACGCTACGTTTCTCCCGGTCAAGATCAAGAGCTGATCGCACAGCATCGAGTCTGAAAAGGGCCGTCGCTCATCAAGAGCGGTGGCCCTTTTCTTTTGGCGCGTCGACGAGGATAGATGGCACGGCGTCAGCAAGGAGAATTCGGCGATGGGTGAGGGCATCTATATCGGTCTGGGCGGGGGCAAGCCGCAGCTGCTCGACCTCAAGCGCGCCAACCGCCACGGGCTGATCGGGGGGGCGACGGGCACCGGCAAGACGGTGACGGTGCAGGGGATCATCGAGGGGTTTTCGCACGCGGGCGTCCCCTGTTTCGTCGCCGATGTGAAGGGCGACCTGTCGGGCCTCGCGATGGCAGGCTCGCCGACAGGCAAGATCCACGACATCTTCGCCGCGCGCGCGAAGGAGATCGGTCAGGACGATTGGGTCTATGCCGATACGCCGGTGCAATTCTGGGACCTGTTCGGCGACCAAGGGCACCCGATCCGCACGACGATCAGCGAGATGGGGCCGTTGCTGCTGTCGCGATTGATGGACCTCAACGAGGTGCAGGAGGGCGTGCTGACGATCGCCTTCCACGTCGCGGACAAGGACGGGCTGCTGCTGCTCGACCTCGACGACCTGCAATCGATGCTGACCGAATGCGCCAATCGCGCGGACGAGCTGACGACGACCTATGGCAATGTCTCGAAGCAATCGATCGGTGCGATCCAGCGCTCGCTGCTGCAATTGCGCACGCAGGGCGCGGAGCATTTCTTCGGCGAACCCGCGCTTGAGATCGACGATTTCCTCACCCTCGACGATAAGGGGCGCGGCATCGTCAACATCCTCGCCGCAGACAAATTGATGCAGAGCCCGAAGCTTTATTCGACGTTTCTGCTGTGGTTGATGAGCGAATTGTTCGAACATCTGCCCGAGGTCGGCGACCCCGACAAACCTAAGCTGTGCTTCTTTTTCGACGAAGCGCATCTATTGTTCGACGATGCGCCGAAAGCGCTGATGGAGAAGATCGAACAGGTCGTCCGCCTGATCCGGTCGAAGGGGGTGGGGGTCTATTTCATCACCCAGAACCCGATCGACATTCCCGATACCGTCGCGGGCCAGCTCAACAACCGCGTCCAGCATAAACTCAACGCCTTCACCCCGCGCGATCAGGCGGCGGTGCGCGCGGCGGCGGAGACGTTTCGCGCCAATCCGGGTGTCGATGTCGCGACGGTCATCACCGAACTCAGGATCGGCGAGGCGCTCGTGTCGCTGCTCCAGCCCGACGGATCGCCGACGCCGGTCGAACGCACGCTGATCAAGGCACCCTCGACGCGGGTCGCGCCGGTTTCGCCGGTCGAACGCGGTGTGTTGATCCAGACCGACGCGATCGGCACGAAATACGACACCATCGTCGATCGCGAGAGCGCCGAGGAAATCCTTGCCGCCAAGACCGCACAGGCGACGGCGGTCGCGGCGCAGAAGCAAGCGACGACCGAGGCGGAGAAAGCCAGCGCGGCACAGGCGAAGGCCGATGCGGTCGCGGCAAAGGAAGCCGCGCGTCGGCAGGCCGCCGCACAGAAGGAGGCGGATCGCCAACAGCGCGAGGAAGCGCGCGCCGCCGCAAACAGCCCGTGGAGCAAGATCGCGACATCGGCGACCCGCGCCGCCGGATCGTCGATCGGGCGGCAGGTCGCCAACGAACTCGGCAAACAAGTGTTCGGGTCATCGCGCCGCAAATCATCGGGCGGCGGCATTGTCGGATCGGTTCTGCGAGGTGTTCTCGGCGGACTGCTCAAGGGGCGGTAGCCGCAATCTTTGCGGATGGGCGAGCGAGGGTATACATCGTCGTGACGCAATAGGAGATCCACCATGACGCTCGACACCATCGATACGACCGACTGGAGCGCGGCGGGTGAGGCGGGGCTTGACGATGCGATCGCGCTTCGGCGCGCGATCCATCGCGAACCGGAAATCGGACTCGACTGTCCGAACACCACCGCGAAGATCAAGGCGGCGCTTGCCGGACTGCCGCTCGATTATCGCGAGGGGCCATCGACGACGGGGTTGATCGCGATCCTGCGCGGGCAGCGGGGAGATAATGGGCGAACGGTCCTGTTGCGCGGGGATATGGATGCGCTGCCGATGCAGGAGGAGACGGGGCTCGACTTCGCTTCCTCCATCCCCGGTGCGATGCATGCGTGCGGGCATGATTCGCATACCGCGATGCTCGTTGGCGCGGCGAAGGCGCTGTGCGCGAACCGCGATGCCCTGCCGGGCACGGTCGTCTTCATGTTCCAGCCTGGCGAGGAGGGGCATCATGGTGCGCGGCACATGATCGCCGATGGCCTGCTCGACGACCCGCGCCCCGATGCGGCGTTCGCGCTTCACATCACGCCCAATGCGCCGGCGGGCATGTTCGTCTCGCGCGTCGGGCCGCTGCTCGCCTCGACCGACACCGTCCACGCACGGATCATCGGGCGTGGGGGGCACGCCGCGATGCCGCACGATTGCGCGGATCCGATCCCTGTCGCGTGCGAGATCGTGACCGCGCTGCAAATGCACGTCGCGCGGCGCGTTCCCGTCGCGGACCCGGCGGTGCTGACGATCACGAAGATCAATGCGGGCTCATCGCACAACATCATCCCCGGCGAAGTGACGCTGATGGGAACGCTACGCACGCTGTCCGACATGACGCGAGAGGGAATGCGGTCGGCGTTCGAGCAAATCGTGAAGGGGATAGCGGCGGCGCACGGCCTGACTGCGGAAACCTGGATCGAGGAGGGCTATCCCGTCACGATGAACGATCCGCGCGCGACCGAATTGATGGAATCGATCGCCGGCGATGTCGGGGCGGGGTGGGACGTCATGTCCGCACCGATGATGGGGGGCGAGGATTTCTCCTATGTCCTGCGCGATATTCCTGGGTCGATGGCTTTCATCGGCGTCGCGCCGGAGGGGAGTGACCATCGCACCAATCCGCCGCTCCACAATACGAAGATGACGATCGACGAGAGTGTGATGGCAAAGGGGATCGCGATGCACTGCACGCTCGCCGAACGCTATCTGACGAACGGGTTCGACTGATCCGTGCGGCTTGGTTGGCGAGGGCGGCTAGCGTCAGTCCGACACCAGACCAGTGATCGTGACGCTGCCGCCGTCATTACGGACGCCCCCTTTGACGATGCCGCTAATCAGCACGTCGGCGTCTTTACCGACCACGACGCCGCCCTTGACGATACCACTGATCCGGGTGCGCAGGCCCGGTTCGATCACGATCGTGCCGTCGACGATGCCGGTAACGTCGCCATCCTCCTTGAGCGTCACATCGCCGTCGTGAATACCACCGCAGACCGGCGTCACTTCTTGATCAGCCCGATCTCGACGAGGCGTTCGTAAAGATAATCCTGCGCGGTAATCGGCGTCGGATAATGGTTCGGGTTGTCCGACGTGATCGTCTGCGGCAGCGTATCGATCAGGAAATCGGGCGCGGGATGGAGGAAGAAGGGCATCGAATAGCGCGAATGGCCGCGCCGTTCGGGCGGCGGGTTGACCACGCGATGCGTCGTCGAGGGCAGGACATTGTTCGTCAACCGCTGAAGCATATCGCCGACATTGACGACCATCGCACCCTCGGGCGGTTTGATCGCGAGCCAGCGATCATTGCCACGGTCATAGAGTTCGAGGCCTGCCTCTTCCGCGCCGAGCAAGAGGGTGATGAGATTGATGTCCTCATGCGCGCCCGCCCGCACCCCTTCCGCATCGGCGGGGATCGGGGGATAGTGGAGCAATCTCAACACGCTGTTGCCGTCCGTGACCGCCGGATCGAACCAGTCGGGTGCCAGATTCAGGTGACGCGCAATCGCGGACAGCAACTTGTCGCCCGCGCGATCGAAGGCAGTGAACAGTTCGAGAAATACGCCCTTGAACCCCTCGGGCCGGTCGGGCCAGATGTTCGGTGACATGTCCTTGGCAAAGCGGTGCCCGGCGGGCAATTCGCGCCCAACATGCCAGAATTCCTTAAGGTCGACCGCGCTCGCACCTTTCGCGATTTCGGTCTTGAACGGGGTATAGCCACGCGCGCCGCCGCCGCCTTCGATGAAATAGCCGCGCTTTTCCGCATCGCGTAGCGCGAACAGCTTTTCGGTTTCGGCCCATGCACGCGCGATCAACGAATCCGAAATGCCGTGATCGGCGACGATCGCGAAGCCGAAGCGTTCGAACGAGCGGCCGAATGCGGCCGCGAACCCCTCAGGGTCGCGTGCCTGCGCCGCAAGGCTGAGCGTAGGAACCTCCGCAGTCGTCGAAGAGATGCTGGCCGAGGCGGTGTCAGGGGTGTCGAGCATGATGGGATCCCGTGGAATTTGTCCCGACGCTATACCGTGTTGCGGGCCTAGCGTCATGCCCTGTTGTCGTCCTGCGAATCTGTCCGTCGCCGACAAGTTAACAATAAATTCGTCAGCATTTCAGCCGTTTTTTGGTGATTGTTCCCTCCATCCGATCGCTTCACCGCGCGATGCGGGCAGTTGAACCCGCGATGAAGCGCGCGCCCTTGCCCCGGCCCCGTCGATCCGGTTCAATCATCATCGTGATCCGCGGAGGGGCTGCGCTCACCGAACTTGAATGAAGTGGCGTCGGCCGATTCTGGCCGACTGTCGCGCAATTTATGGGGTACAATGAACCGTTTCGCTCGATCCACTGCCGCTTTTGTTCAGCGCGCGCGTTCCTTGTTCACTCCCCG
>JAPKCG010000474.1 GCA_028823055.1 Sphingomonas bacterium | reverse complement strand
CACGTCCAGGTCGCCGAAATGGTCATCGAAAAGGCCAAGCGTCTCGTCGAGCACAAGAAGGACGTCGTGATCCTGCTCGACAGCATCACGCGCCTCGGCCGCGCCTACAACACCGTCGTGCCGTCATCGGGCAAGGTGCTGACCGGCGGTGTCGACGCCAACGCATTGCAGCGGCCGAAACGCTTCTTCGGCGCGGCGCGTAACATCGAAGAGGGCGGATCGCTGTCGATCATCGCCACCGCGCTGATCGATACCGGCAGCCGGATGGACGAGGTCATCTTCGAGGAATTCAAGGGCACGGGTAATTCCGAAATCGTCCTCGATCGCAAGGTCGCCGACAAGCGCGTCTTCCCCGCGCTCGACGTCGGCAAGTCGGGCACGCGCAAGGAAGAACTGCTCGTCGAGAAGGACAAATTGTCGAAAATGTGGGTTCTGCGTCGTATTCTCATGCAGATGGGGACGATCGATTCGATGGAATTCCTGCTCGACAAGATGAAGAATTCGAAGACCAACGAAGACTTCTTTGATTCGATGAACCAGTAACCGCGCGATGATTCTGACGCAGCTAATGGCCGCGGTGAGCGCGGTCGCGCCGGGGTCGCTCGGCGAGATCTGGCAGCATATCGTTGCCGACTTTTCGAATCTTGGCGATCCGGCGGCGCTCGCGACCTTCGGGTCGGTATTGATGATCGATCTCGTTTTGGCTGGCGATAATGCGATCGTGGTCGGCGCGCTTGCGGCGGGATTGCCGTCTGAGCAGCGGCGCAAGGTCATCTTGATCGGGATCGGCGCCGCGCTGGTGCTCCGCATTTTCTTCGCACTGCTCGTCACCTGGTTGATGGGGGTCGTGGGGCTGATCTTCGCGGGCGGATTGTTGCTGCTCTGGGTCAGCTGGAAATTCTGGCGCGAAATCCGCGAGGGCGGCGATCACGGCGCCGATGCCGCCGGAATGGGCCGCGTGCGAAGTTTCGCCGGTGCCGCCTGGGCGGTCGCGGTTGCCGATGTGTCGATGAGTCTCGACAATGTTCTCGCGGTTGCGGGCGCGGCGCGCGAACATCCGGGCATCCTCGTCGTCGGCTTATTGCTTTCGGTCGCATTGATGGGGCTGGCGGCGAATTTCATCGCCAGGATCATCGATCGCTATCGCTGGATCGCGTATATCGGACTGATCGTCATTCTCTTTGTCGCCGGACGAATGATTTACGAAGGCGTCGTCGGGTCCGAAGATACGCTCGGACTGGTGACGCTATTCCGCTGATAGGCGGGGGGCACGATCAGCGCGCCCCCCCGTTGATCAGCCCAGATGGTCTTTGAAGAAGGCCATCGTGCGCTCGTCGGCCTGCTCGGCGGACTGGGGTGAGCGCCGGTCGCCGAATTCGGTCGCGAAGCCGTGGTCTTCGCCCGCATAATCATACAGCGTGACCTTGGGGTGATCGTCTAGCCCCTCATGCATCTTCGCCTGCGTCGCCTTGTCGACGAAATGATCCTCTTCGGGAATGTGGAGCATCAGCGGGTTGGCGATAGCGTGCTTCTCATTGAGTAACCCGTCGATCCCGACGGCGTAATAGCCGACACTGGCATCCGCATCGGTACGCGCCGCGGTCATATAGGCGAGCCGCCCGCCAAGACAGTAGCCGACGACACCGACCTTGCCGCCGCCCAGTTCACTCCGCACCGCCTTGATCGTCGCTTCGATATCGCGAACGCCCCGGTCCTGATCGAACTTGCCCATCAAATCGAGCGCGCGCTGCATTTCGGGTTCGATGTCGGGGTCGAGCTCGATCCCCGGCTCCATCTGATAGAAGAGATCGGGGGCGTAGGCGAGATAGCCGGCCTCAGCCAACGAATCGCACTTGCGACGGATGCCCGCATTCACGCCGAAGATTTCCTGGATGACGACGATCGCTGCCTTGGGCTTGTCCGCAGGCTCTGCGACATAGGCATCGAAGGTCGCGCCGCCGTCCAGCGCGGTGATGGTGACGGTCTTGGTCATAGCAGTAATCCTTTTTCGTGATTGAGCAGCCATATTTTGGTCGATGGCCCATTCCCCGCAGAATACGCGCCAAGAACGTGATTGGCTCCAAGCACGCGGTGACAGGGAACGATGATGGGGATCGGATTGCGCGCGCAGGCCTGGCCTATTGCGCGCGGGCTCGACGCGATCCGACCCGCAATCGCGCCATAGCTCGTGACGTTGCCATAGCCGATACCGACGATTGCCTTTCTCAGGACAAGGCCGCGTGGCGTTTGCGGGGGCAGCAGCGGCACGTCGAACTGTTGTAATTCTCCCGCGAAATACGCCTCAAGCTGATCGGCGGCGCGGGCGAGCAGTGCGTTGTCGGATGTGGCGCCAGGTTCGCCGCCGATGGTAATCGCCGATAATGCATCGCCTTGCGCATCGATGCGAATGATGCCGATCGGCGTCGTGAGCGATGCAGTCTCGCGCGGGGCCATCGTGTCGGCTATGCACGTCGCTTGCGCTGCGCTCAAGGGAGGACGCGATGAAGGTCAATGTCGAAGTCGATTGCACTCCCGAAGAGGCACGCCGGGCAATGGGCCTGCCCGACCTTGCACCGATTCACGAACG